>JAJPKI010000003.1 GCA_021323835.1 Verrucomicrobiota bacterium
TCACCGTAGGGCGAAACAACGCCAGTATTTGTGGAAGTGACGTTGCCGTTATTATCCACTTTGAAAGCATTTGTTCTAAAATACTGGCCGAGGTAGGCAAATTTGTTCGGGTCACCGTTTTGAATCGAATACTTTGCCCACGCGCCGATGATGATTGATTGCCCCACCGAGGCGAACATGGCTGGCGTTTGATTCGTAACATTGAAATCAGTCTGCAACGGAAATGAATATGGCTGGCTCGGCCTTCCACCTATTGATTGCCATACGCCGTTTATTCCCGTGTAAATTCCACCAGAGCCAATGTCCATCGAGTTATTGTAGGGATTCATTATTGGCGCAAAATAATAATTTACCAATTGCAATGATGCCGCCGGTGTCTGGCTGGCATAACCCAAAGACCCGTTGTAATCGCCGATGGTATAACCTGATGGCGCTGTCACACTGCTGCCAGCATAGAAAAATTGATAATGGCCATTACAACTCCAACCTGCCCAATCAATGGCGCAGCCGCTTTGGTATGGCAATCCGTAAAGATTGTTCAGCCCACTTGTAAGTGTCGCCATCTTATTTGTGTTTTGAAGAAACACACCCCAATTAACAGCGGATATATAGTTGGTATTTCCATCGTCTCGAAAGCCCGGCTGAATAATCCATTGCGGGTCTGAATTTAACTGCGCTGATGCCGGATTTGGATTGCCAAAGTCCACAGTGTAATTCAGGCCATCAAACCCAATCGGGTAATTATTTGTCCTTGTCGTGTCCACTGCCCAATTGTGCAAATCGTAATTTGCGTCGAACGGCCACAAGTTATCCATGCCGATTTGCCAATCAATAAAACTGAATTCCTCAAATGTTCGGTCGCTTTGATTGTAGCGCGACGCGTTTCCATCATAATATCCAAGCTGGTTGAGGAAATAAAAGCCGTTTGGCACAGTTTCCATATTGCCCCAAGTCCTATCCAACGACGCAGCTTGAAGCAGAAAATTTAAGTTCTGTTTCATCTGCCGCCGTCCGTCCACGAAATAAGGCGCGTCACTTGCGATGATACCGGCGAACGTCGCTGTTCCCGGCGGCGCATTGCTCGCTATTCCTGCAACAAAGATGCCGTCACCGAGAAGGTTCGCGGTTTCATAGTCGGAAAATTGATAAATGCCGTTGGTAATGCTGCTTAATGAAATATCTTCGCTCGAAGAAATTCCTAAAAAATCATAACCATAATAACCGTCAATGGAACTTGTTGCACAGTATATGCGGATGAACTGCACCGAATCGGGAATGTTACCGGAGAACATCAACTGCCACCGGCCTGTGCTGTTGCGGGTCAATGATGCTGTCACCGGCAAATTATAGTTTAGCGCGGCTGGTGCTGAACCGCCGACGTAAGCCTCGTCGCTTAACGGTGACGAGCCGCCCGGATACACAGCTTGAACTTCATAAATTGAATTTGCATCATCACCCGGCACAGTTCCATCATCTTCAAACGTCGTCACGTCGCCATCAACTTCGCCAACGTCTTGCAATGAGCCATAGCTGAATGTGTCCGCGCTGTAATCGCTGCGCTCAATAATATAATGCAACGGTTGAACGGTCGCTGCGTTCCATGTGATTGTGATATTAAAATTATTTGTATTTTGTGTCACCGAAGCCACGGTTGGCGTCGGCGGCGTATTGAAATTTGTTGGATTCATGCCGTGCTGATATTCATACAAATTGTTCCAACCGTCGCCGTCAGCATCATTCGTTGGATTGACGCCGATGTGTCCGAAATACTGAATCTCCCACCAATCAGGCATACCACTGCCATCAGTCGAATAATTGGTATAAAGGTCTATCGGCGCGAGAGTGTCACCAAATGTGTAAAGTTTTCCGTCTCGCGTCGAAATGATTGAATTGTCACTTCCGGCGGCTATGGCGGTAACATTTGAAACGCCTGCTATTAAAGTGGGCGCGGAATTTATGGACAGTCCATGATTTCCCCAAACGTAAAGATTGCCGTTTGCGTCGAGTGACAAATTGTGAAACAAACCCGAAACGGTGGTAACAATGTTGCTCAGCCCTGCAACTGGAACGAATGTCGAATACTGGTTGCCGGAACTGTCAATTTGATTCGCCCAATTTCCGCCACAGGCGACAACACGACCATTGGCAAGGAGAGCAGTTGAATGGTCATAGCCACCGCTTACCGCGATGCCGTTTGTAAGTGAAGTGATAACCGGATGTGGCTGGTCATCTTCGTTGCCGATGCCCAAATCGTCATCTTCATTAAAACCCCATCCCCAAGTCGTGCCGTCCGCACACATGGCAAAACTCCAAATGTCGCCCGCCGCGATCGCAAGCACGTTGCTTACACCAGCCACCGACAATGGATAGTCCCTATTGCCGTTCGTGTCGCCGAGTTGATAAATGCTGTTGTCACCCCAAGCCCAAACCGTGCCATCGCTTTTTAACGCAAGAGAATGAGTTGACCCAGCCGCAATCGCCACGACATTACTGACACCGGAAATAAGTCTGGCAATGTTGTCGTCTTGAAAAAGTCCGTCATGGCGTCCAAGTTGGCCGCTTCCGTTTGCTCCCCAACTCCAAACATTTCCGTTGTTGTCCAAGGCCAAAGTGAAACCGGACTCGTCATGCGAACAAACAGCCACGATGTTTGAAAGACCAGTGACCTGCACTGGCGTATCGCTGTCAGTAAAAGTGCCGTTGCCAAGCTGTCCGTTGGGATTGCCTCCCCACGCCCACACTGTTCCATCGCGTCGAATTGCAACGTAATGGCCGCCGCTTGTTGCAACGGTATTCGGTGCAAAATTGGCAGTCGCGCGAATCATAAGATTGGTGCGCTCAAGTTTCGGAATGTCGAATGGAGTGACATTGGTGAATCCAGAACCATAACAAGTTTTTTGTGCGCCCCAGATGGGATGAATGAGGTCTTTTTTGAAAAACAGAGCGTAAGGATTCGGCCATGTCGAATTGTGAATCCAGCCGCTCATTCGAGTCGCAGTAACATTCGTGACTTCCAGCCACATTGCGCCGTTGGTCGGCGGCATCCAGTGAGGCAAACCCAATACGCTGCCACCACTGCCACCGCCGGGCAAAGAAATGTCATTGGCTCGCAATCCATTGCTCCGTAATCCGGTGCTTTCAGTTGGCGCGACTGAATAATCCACGTTAAGGTCGTCCAGCAGATAAAAGCCATCACTCAAAACCCAAACAGGCAAGCCGCGAAAATTTCCGGGCAATGGGGGCCACGCGCCGCGTGTTCCCGGTGCGTGTTGTGCTGAATAATAGTTGCCGTAACGCTGAACAGAAGTTGCTGACACGGTTGAATACGATTCTGCCATTTGCAACGTCGCTCCCAAACTCGATGAAGCGGGGTCGAAATTTGAAAAAATTGGTTCGACCGGCGACGGCTTAACCATGATGGATGTTTTTTGCGCGTGAAGCGTAACTGCTGAAAGCAGCACCCCGGCCAAGAGAACTCTGGTTAACTTTTTCATCTGATTCCTTCTATTACGGTTTAATTGCCTGTTTCTGTCAAAAAACTTACGACTTTCCCGAAAACCTTGTGGACATCAGGCTTCAAAGAAATTCGCCTCTGAATTGAAGGCGTCACTGGTTTAACATTTTCTTTATTGCGGTCAAGCGAAATTCAGAAAAACAAACTATCCGTTTAGCGGTGTAGTTAAATGTCGCAAAGTCTGCTTTGGTGTTAGGCTGTGCCTGATTACCGTAAAGTCCTCGGCGCGGCCATACGCAAGCAGCGGGAGCGCCGTCATTTGAGCCAAGAACGGCTCGCTGAAAAATCTGACCTTCACCCCAATTACATCGGGCGTGTCGAGCGGGGTGAAGAACACGTTTCATTGATTGCATTAAGGCGCGTTGCAAAGGCTCTCGGCGTTCGTGTTCGCAACCTCGTCAAAGACATCTGATTTGATGTGCGAAAGCAGCCGCCGCTTAAATTCAAGCGGTTCAAACGGTTTGGAAATGTAATCCACCGCCCCAAGTTTTAACCCGCGCTGGA
>JAJPKI010000033.1 GCA_021323835.1 Verrucomicrobiota bacterium
ACCCAGGTATCCTTGCTGCCGCCGCCTTGCGATGAATTCACGACCAGCGAGCCTTTGCGCAACGCGACGCGCGTGAGGCCGCCGGGAATGATGGAAATCTTTTCGCCCGACAAAATGAACGGGCGCAAATCCACATGCCGTCCTTCAAATTTGCCATCGCAATACGTTGGATGTTGCGAGAGATAAATCATCGGCTGCGCGATGTAATTGCGCGGTTCGGCAATGATTTTCGCCCGAAACTTTTCGATTTCATCCTTTGAAGCTTTTGGCCCCATCAACATTCCGTAGCCGCCGGATTCGTTCGCAGCTTTCACGACGAGGTCCGGCAGGTTTTTCAAAATAAATTTTTTATCGGCTTCTTCGCTGGCGAGATACGTCGGCACATTCGGCAAAATGGGTTCCTGGTCGAGGTAGTATTTGATCATTTTCGGCACGAAGTAATACATCACCTTGTCGTCGGCAATGCCCGTGCCGATGGAATTGGCGAGCGAAACATTTCCAGTTCGATATGCATTGACGAGGCCTGGAACGCCGAGCATCGAATCTTTGCGGAAAACCGTCGGGTCAATGAAATCATCGTCAAGGCGCCGATAAATCACGTGCACCGGCTGCGAACCTTTCGTCGTGCGCATGAACACCCGCTGGTCGCGCACGAATAAATCGCGGCCTTCAACGATTTCGATTCCCATGTGCCGCGCCAGATATGTGTGCTCGAAATATGCGCTGTTGTAAGCGCCGGGCGTGAGCAGCACGACGGTCGGGTCGGCGACGCCGGCGGGCGCGATGTGTTTGAGGCATTTCAGAAGTTCCTGCGGATAATTTTCAACCGGTCTCACGCCGATGCCTTCGAACATTCCCGGAAACGCGCGTTTCATCGCGCGACGATTTTCCAAAACATAACTCACACCGCTCGGACAACGGCCATTGTCTTCGAGCACGAGATAATTTCCGTCTTTGTCGCGGATCAAGTCCGTGCCGCAAATGTGAATATAGATTCCCTTTGGCACTTCAAAATTCACGAACTCGCGTCGAAAATGTTTCCCCGACAGGACAACGTGTGGCGGAACAACGCCGTCTTTCATGATTTTCTGCCCGTGATAAATATCGTGCAGAAAAAGATTCAGCGCGGTGATGCGTTGCGCGAGACCGCGCTCCAAATGCTCCCATTCATTCGCGGGAATGATGCGCGGCAGCAAATCGAATGGAAAAATTTTTTCCGCGCCCGCGGCGTCGCCATAAACATTAAAGGTGATTCCCTGCCGCAAAAACGCCTTGTCCACCGCCTGCCGTTTGGCGTTGAATTCCGACGGCCTGATCGTCCCGAACAATTTATGCAGTTTTCGGTAATGCGCGCGCACGCCGGTTTTGGCGTCGAGCATTTCGTCAAACCCGCCGTTGATTTTATATTTTTTTAGCATGGCAACAACGCGGAGTTGTTTTTTGAACGCAGTGCGCGTTTTCAAACAGTCGCTTCTGTGACGGGGGTTCGTTTTCAACGCGATTTCCCCAGCGATTTTTCAAATGTCCATGTGAAAATCGTTTGAAACGCCTGTCATTCTCAAATTGTTCAACGGTGGGTTAGCAATCGCCTTGCCGATTTGCGGGGAAGAAAAAAAATTCGATCAAAGAATACCTTCATCATTTTCGGGATTAAGAAATATTGATTTGTTACCTTGATTTTTGAGCGAGCGGAACGCAGTTTTTAGGCGTTGGGTATCGTTGAACATTTCGCATGAAATCATGAGAAAAATTGTTGTATTTCTGGCGATGGCCTTGCTCACTTCGTGTTACCAAAACGGCAAACTGCCGGAGAAGGCACACCTTGTTCTCAATCAAAATCTTTTAGGCCAATTTGTGGGGGAAATTGAAACAACAGATTTCACAAAGGAACGGCTTAATTTAAACGATTGGACGAAAGCTTACCTTCTGTCGACTAATACTTTGGCAATGGGGTTGCGAGCAAATATGAACATCATTTGGATTAATACGAATGCATTATCTATTCTTGAAGCACCATTGTCCCAACAGAATGTCGACCCGCCAGTCCTGGCAAAATATGTCGTAGAAGACAAAACTTATGTGGTTGGGGTGAATTCCGATGGTGTTCAATTTCCCTTTGACCGGCCAACGCAAGGACGTTATCTCGAAATTAAATTAAAAAGTGAATAATGGCGTTGACCGCAAGTCGATAGGCTCATTGGATTCACCGATGATTAAGACCACCGGAAAATAATTGTTTCATATCGTTCGTAGGCGTCCAAAATTCGCTGCAATGCTTCAAAACTATTTTTTTGACCTATAAAACAGTAACAGCATATATCCTCCCGCCATAGCAATCACAGGTGCGAATAATACCTCCGGCCAAGAAACATATGGACCGTATTTCGAAAATAACTTCATAAGTAACATGACGAAAATTAAAACCGCACACCAAATAATCGTTGAACGCAAATCGCGATCTTTTAAGTTTATCATATTCTAGAATTGGCTATTACAAGGGCAATAATACGAATGCATTAAAT
>JAJPKI010000312.1 GCA_021323835.1 Verrucomicrobiota bacterium
CGCGCCACCGGCGTAACGAATTAAATTTGCCGAAGCATATCGGTTGGCGAACAGGCCAAGGCCAATGCCGCAAAGATGCAAACTCGCAGTGGCCATCACGAATCCGACGCCATAGGTCAGCCCGGAAGCAGTTTCCGGCATTTCCGCGCCATGTGCGTAACCATGAAACAGCGCGAACAATCCGACAATGGCTGCGCTTGCTGCCAAGGGCAGACGAATTGCAGCGGTAATTAAAATTCCCAGGATCAGCACCGAAGCAGCAATGCCTTGTTCAACGCAAGGAATGCCCGCATGACCCATTCCAAAAACGCCGCCGACAATCATGACGAAAACAAACGTCGCCGGCACGAGCCACAACGCGCGTCCGCCACGCTGCGCCGCCCAAAGGCCGACGGCAACCATCGCGCAAATGTGATCTAGGCCGGTGAGCGGGTGAGAGAACCCATTGGCAAAACCATGCGTGTGTCCGGGTGGACCCGGATGGGCTTGAGCGAGTGATGGCAGCAGAAAAAACAACATCAGCGGCAAAATGCGCTGAAACAATGAGAAAACCCGGGGCAAATTTTTCATATTCAATAATTATTGGTTGTGATTGAAAGCCATCGCTAAACAGTCAAATGTTTTTTCACGATGTCGTCGTTCAAATGCGCAATCGGTCCCTCGGCCACAATGGCGCCACGATCCATGATGTAAAAACTGTCGCCAACGCCCAAACAAAAATCGAGGTATTGTTCGACGAGCAGGATGCTGATCTTGCCTTCCTTTTTGATTTTCAAAAGCGTGTCACCGATCAAATCAATGATGTTCGGCTGAATGCCTTCGGTCGGCTCGTCGAGAATCAAGATCTTTGGATCGGTCAGCAGCGCGCGGGCAATGGCAAGCTGTTGTTGCTGGCCGCCGCTCAAAACGCCGCCTTTGCGCGATAACATTTCTTTGAGAACAGGAAATAATTCCAGGACGCGATCCACCTGGCCGTTGGCTTTGGCGCCGTGGACCACGAGGCTGATTTTCAAATTTTCCCAGACGGTTAAATGCGGAAATATGTCACGGCCTTGCGGGACATAGCCGATGCCAAGTCGCGCCCGCTGGTCGGGCTTGAGGCCGGTGAGTTCGGCGTCGGCAAGTTTGACCGAACCGGCATCAAGTTTCGCCAAACCGAGAATTGTTTTGAGCGTGGTGGTTTTGCCGACGCCATTTCGTCCCATCAGGCAAACGAGACTGTGTTCGGGCACGGTGAGATTCACGCCGCGCAAAATCCGCGAGCCCTCGCAGGAAACCGAGATGTTCGATAGCATTAACATTTATTGACGATCACGGATGAACACAAAGAAACACGGATAGAATTTTTGACAGAGCGAAACCCGCAAGTCGTCTGGCGGCAACGCGAAAGTCGCCGCCGGACTGACAAACAGGTTGGAACCGTCGCTCAATTCTAATCCGTGTTTCTTTGTATTCATCCATGTTCAATTTTTCTTTTTTCTGCCGAGATAAACCTCCCTCACGCGCTCGTCATTTTGCACTTCGTCCACCCTGCCTTCGCAAAGAACGGTGCCTTGATGAAGCACGGTGACTTTGCGCGCAATTTGCCGGACGAACGTCATGTCGTGCTCGATGACGACGATGCTGTGCTTGCCTTCGAGACTTAAAAGCAGCTCGCCGGTCTTGCGTGTTTCTTCATCGGTCATGCCGGCGGCGGGTTCATCCACAAGCAGAAGTTTCGGGTTTTGCGCGAGCAACATTCCGATTTCCAACCATTGCTTTTGGCCGTGGCTCAATGCGCCGGCTTTCGTGTCCGCCTTGTCGGCGAGTGAAACCGTTTTAAGAATTTCATAAATGCAGTCGCGGCGTTCCGGCGTTACGCGCGAAAACAAGGTCGTCCAAACGCTGCGGCTGCCTTCGAGCGAGAGCCAGATGTTTTCAAAAACGGTGTGGTCAATGTAAACCGCCGGCGTTTGAAATTTCCGCCCGATGCCGAGCTGAGTGATTTTGGGTTCGCTCAACTTCGTGAGGTCGGTGTCTCTGCCGAATTCAATTTTGCCGCTATCGGGTTTGGTGCGGCCGGTGATGAGGTCGAGCATCGTGCTCTTGCCCGCGCCGTTCGGCCCGATGATGACGCGCAACTCGCCGACATCCATGTAAAATGTAAGATTGGAAATGGCTTTGAAACCTTCAAAGGATTTATTGACCTCTTCGAGCAGCAATATAAATTCAGGTTTTGGGGCCGCCGAAGTCATTTGGATTCCTCAAGAATTTTTTCCGACGTCGGCGCCGAAACCGTTTCAATAATTTTGCCGCCGTTGGTTTTCGGCATGGAAAAATTTTTCTTCAGCGCGCGCAATTGCTCCGGCAGACCCACAATTCCTTTCGGCATAAACAGCGTTACGAAAATGAACATCGCGCCGAGAAATATCAGCCACAAATCGGGATAGGCGCGCGTTGCCCAGCTTTTCATCGCGTTCACGGCAAATGCGCCGATAATGGGACCAACAAGCGTCCCGCGTCCGCCGACGGCGACCCACACGACGGCTTCGAGCGATTTGTCTGGTGCCATTTCGCTGGGATTGATGATGCCGACCTGCGGCACATACAGCACGCCGCCCAGTGAGGCGATGAGCGCGGCGAGAACAAAGACAAATAATTTGAAATTGGCGGTCGAGTAGCCGGAAAACAGCACACGGTTTTCGCTATCGCGGATGGCGCGCTGGATTTTTCCGAATTTCGTCGTCGTCAGCCATTTACAGAGCAGATAAACGAGCAACAACGCTATGCCGGTGATGATGTAAAGTCCGCGTTGCGTCGCCGGTTCGCGCAAATCGTGGCCGAGAACAAATTTGAAATCGGTGAACCCGTTGTTGCCGCCCATGAGCAGGCTGTTGCGGAAAAACAGGAGGCAGGCCGCATAAGTCAGCGCTTGCGTGAGAATCGCAAAATAAACGCCGCGAATCCGCGAGCGGAATGCAAGATAACCGAAGACTCCGGACAACCCACCCGGCAACAGCACGGCCATCGTCATCGCAAAAGCGAAATTACTGAACGGTTTCCAAACATACGGCAAATTACTCCAGCCGAGAAATACGAGAAAATCGGGAATCGGTTCGTGATATTGGCCGAGGCTTCCAATCATTCGCATGAGATACATTCCCATCATGTAGCCACCGAGCGAAAAAAACAGCGCCTGACCGAGGCTCAATAGACCCGTGTAGCCCCAAAGTAAATCCACGCTGATAGCCAACATCGCATAGCAAAGATATTTGCCGTAAAGATTGATCGTGAAATTGCTGATGTGCAGCCAATTCCCGTCGGCGGTGAAGGCGTTCAAGCATGGCAGCACGACGATCACAAGAACCGCCACCGCCAAAACTACGCCCAGCTCGATGTTGGTTGGTTTGCGCGACATGAATCAGTCCAAACTGCGACTGCGAATGGCGAACAACCCGCCGGGTTTCCATTGCAAAAATAAAATGATGCAGATGAGCACGACAATTTTGCCCGTGACCGGCGAGCCGGTGACTTGCTGCAAGACTTGATCGCTCGTGCCGATGCCGACCGAGGCATACACGGTGCCCACGATGCTGCCGACGCCGCCGACGACCACCGTCATGAAGCTGTCCACGATGTAACTTTGACCGAGACTGGGTCCGACGTTCCCGATCTGCGAAAGAAACGCACCAGCCAATCCTGCGAGACCCGAACCGAA
>JAJPKI010000222.1 GCA_021323835.1 Verrucomicrobiota bacterium
CCGCGCCGGACGATTCGACGCAGCAACAAATGGATAAATTGTCCGCCACGATTCAGGACATGCAAACTGTTCTGGACGCGCAAAACAAACGCCTTGATGCGCTGGAAAAAAAGATTAACGACTTGAGTGACAAGTTAGGCCAGTCAGGCGGCGGCAGCGTGGCCGGCGCCGATGATTTGAAAAAATTGGCCGAGCAGGTGCAGGAAATTGACAAGAAACGGCAGGACGACAACGAAGCTGTTTTGAAAGAATTGGAAAAGTTGGACAAAGCGCTCGGCGTCACGCCTTCGAATCGCAAAACAACAGCGACGACTTCAACTGCCGGAACCAATAATGCAACCGGCGGCACTCCGCAGAAAGGTTATGAATATTCGATTCAGGAAAAGGACACGCTGGCGGCAATTGCCAAGGCGTATCGCACGCAAGGCGTGAAGGTGACGACGGCGCAAATCATCGCTGCGAATCCCGGATTGAATCCGAACAATTTGAAAGTGGGCCAGAAAATTTTTATTCCCGACCCGAACGCGAAATAAAATTCCCGGACAGAAAATAAAAAACGCTCCGCCGAAATTTTCAGCGGAGCGTTTGTGTTTAAGAAATAAATTATTTGCCGGCGTCAGCAGCCGGGGCGTTGGTGCTGGTTGCATCGGCGGCAGGCGCGGCGCCTTTTTTGCCGCGGGTCAAACCGGCTTTGGCCATCGCGTCTTTGTCTTCCTGCGACATCGCAGCGCGTTCGGTTTTGTCGAGCTTGCCGTCTTTGTTGGTGTCGTATTTGGCCAGCATGGAGTCCATGACTTTTTGTTGTTCCGGTGTCAATTTCTTCATCTTGGTTGCCGGAGCCGCGGCGTCCTGGGCTTGAACGATGATAGCGGTCGCGCAAACGGCGGCCAGAATTGCTAAGAATTTCTTCATATTTTGACTGTTTTGTTAATGTTGTTTGTTGTTGTTGAAACTTCGATTGTGGCAGACGTAGCAACGATTTGTATGGTTACAACGAACACGCTTGCGTTCTGAACCAGTGCTCATTACGTTCAAAACCGTGTCTAACGAAAGCAAGCAACTCATTGCCGCCGCGCGAGAATTGGCGGAGCAAGTGGACCGCTTGAAATTCAAGCCGCCGGTCACGCACGTTTACAATCCGCTCGATTACGCGTGGGCGGCGCACGAAATTTATTTGCGCAAATTTGGCGGTGGAAAAAAGCGCGTCATTTTTCTTGGCATGAATCCCGGCCCGTTCGGCATGGTGCAAACGGGAATTCCATTCGGCGAAATCGCGGCGGTTCGCGACTGGTTGAAAATTTCCGCAAAAGTTGGCAAGCCGGAAAATTACAATCCAAAACGGCCAGTGCTCGGATTTGATTGTCCGAATTCGGAAGTCAGCGGGCGAAGATTTTGGGGAGTATTTAAAGAAAAATTCGGAACGCCGGAGAAATTTTTCAAGGAACATTTCGTCGCCAATTATTGTCCACTGGCATTTGTCGAAAAAAGCGGGCTGAATCGCACGCCGAATAAATTGCCGCCGTCGGAAAAAAATTCGCTGCTAAAAATTTGCGATGAGCATTTGCATCGTGTTCTGGAAATTCTCGAACCCGAATGGCTCATCGGCGTCGGCGGGTTTGCGACGGAGCGGGGAAAAATTATTTCCGCCGATTTGAAAATCAAAGTCGGACAAATCCTTCATCCAAGTCCGGCAAGTCCGGCGGCAAATCGCGGTTGGGCAAAAATGGCGACGCAACAATTGGTCGAACTTAGTGTTTGGAAAAGTTAAATTAGGGCTCGACGGAGTCTCGCCCCACCGAAATCAAATTTTTTTGCGAAAGATTTCCTGCGGGTCGGCCATGTTGAGCATCGAGAGGTCCACGCCTTGGCCGGGCGCGCGTTTGCGGGCAGCTTCGAGTTGATCAGCGATTTTTTTTGTCGTCGTTGCCACGAAATATTTCACCACGCCGACGTGGCAGCGAAAAATCACGACGAGTAAAACTTCTTCATCCACGTTGCAGCAGAAAATGCTGAAGTTTTCGCCCTGCTGATGGATGCTGTTGAAGCTCGGTTCGTTGACGAGGCCGGCAATGGTTTGGTTCGCCATGAACGCGCCGGATGCCAGCGCGCCGATGGTCGTCAAATCAAAATCTTTTGATTCGCCTTGATGCGTGATGAGAAAACCGCCCTTGTCAATGACGAGCACGGTCGTCGCGTCTGTTTGCACGAGAAAATCGTGCAGCGCTTCGTTGAGGACTTTAATGTCCTCCTCAATTAATTGCGGCAGCGTGGCCATGTCATGCGGGTTGTGGCGCGCCATGCGACTGGCTTTGGTTGATGAACTTGTGCAACAACAGGCGCGTAATCATGTTCAACGTTTCAAAAACTCCTTCGCATTTGTGCGCGGTAGCCGTGAACGACGGCACTTGCACTTCACGATTGTTCAAAAGAAATTCCATGTATTCCACCGGCGCGGCGTTCGGCAAATCGCGCTTGTTGTATTGCAGCACGTAGGGAATTTCTCCGAGATTTAACTTCAGCGCCGTCAAATTATCGAGCATGTTTTGGAAACTCTCGACGTTCTCCGGCATTTTTTCATATTGCGAATCGGCGACGAAGACGATGCCGTCGCAGCCGCGCAACACCAATTGCCGCGTCGTGTTGTAAATGACCTGGCCGGGAACGGTGTAAAGCTGGAATTTCGTTTTGAAGCCTTTAATCGTCATCGCTTCAATCGGCAGAAAGTCGAAAAACAACGTGCGGTCGGAACTCGTCGCCAGCGAAACAAGCTTGCCTTTGTTGCCTTGCGCGGTTTGGACGTGGTCATGGACTTGCACGAGATTTGTCGTCTTGCCGCCCAGCGCGGGGCCGTAATAGACGATTTTTACCTGCAACTCTTTGGTGGCTTGATTGATGATGGCCATAATTTTATTTGGTTTTGCGGTCGAGCTCGGCCGCCAGTTGAGCCAATTGCGGCGTCGGCAAACGTTCTCCGGCGCGTCCGAATGCGGCAAAATAAATCGCGTTGATGCGGAAAATTTTCCACGGCACGTTGCCGACGGTGAAACGCAAATTATTCAGCGCGCCCATCCGCAATTCGCGCGTGCTTTGCCCGACGCGGTCGAAAATTTGCGGAATGAATGCCGCAACGGTGTCCGGATTCAATTCCGGCGGCACTTGCGCTGCGACTTTCAAACCGTCCGGCAACGTAATTACCGCGCCCGCCACGCCGGGAATTTGCATCGCGCGCTCGACAATTTCTTTCGGCGTGGCCAATTTCTTTTTTAATTCCGTGTCCGAAATCATCGAGCGGTTGTAGATGCTCTGGTCCACCGCCGGCGCTTTCAACGTCTCGCTCTCGACATAATAATTTGTGTCGGAAACTTGCGCGGGCGGTGTGAATGGAACCGGTTGAGGCTGTGCTGGCGTGATTGGTTGAACAGGTTGAACCGGCCTCGGCAAAACAGGCGACGCGGGTGCAATTGGAATTGTCGCGCGCACGACAGCAGGTTGCGGTTTTGGAATTTGCGCCGGTTCCGGCGGCGGCATTTCGCCGACCGGCGCGACGACGGGCGCTTCCATTTCTGCCGACGGAAATCCGAAAAATAAATTTGGAATGGTGCGGTCAATTGAAACACGCATCGGCGGACGCGTCGGCGGATGCGCTTGCAAAAACAGCGGCACGATGATGGCCAGCGGCAAATCCAATTCGACGCCATCATTCGGCGACGCGCCCGCCGGACGCGGCTGCATCCACGTGCGCAAATGTTGCCAGGAAAAAACGGCGCGTCCGCGTTTGAGCGCCGGTTCGAGCGCGGTCATCGGCAATTGCACTTGCGCGCCCGATAAATTTTGTTGGTGAATTTCCATTTGCAAAACATCCGGCCATTTCGCCGAAAGTTCGGAAAGCAAAACCGAAATGGCCGACGCATTTGCCGCGACTGGCGCGGCTGACGGCGCGGTAGCCATCGGGATTGGCGCGGGTGCGACCGGTGTAATTGGTTTTGGCATCGCAATCGGAGCAGCGGGCGCGGGTTGCGGCGGCGAAAATGGAATTGGCTTTTGCGTTTCTTCACGCGGCGGAGCGGGCGCGATTGGAGAAACGGGAGCAGATGGCGCAAATGGAATTGACGATGGAGCAATCGGTGCGGCAGTCGTGGGTCGCGTGAAAGCGGGTTGCGCCGGACCGACTGAGCGCAGTCGCATTTTTGTATCGCTCTCCGGTTTAGCGACCATTCGCGGCGGCGGCGTGGCGGCGGGCGGCGCTTTCATCAGGCTCGTCGCAAATGTCACGCCTTCCGCTGATTTGCCGAACGGACCTTTGATTTCCTGCGGCAATTGAATTTGCTTCTGCTGCGGATTGCGCGGCAATAAATTTGGATTCATCCGCTGCAACAAAACGTTCAACGGCAAAATAATTGGCAGCGAATCGTATTCCTCGGCCACGCGAAACAATTCCGGCGCGGCGCTGCGCAATTGGCCGAACATAATTTTCACCGAGCCGAGCGCAAGCTGCGGCAAAATTTGTTCGATGGGAATTGCGATGCTCGCGTCGCCAAGTTCTTCGGGTCGCATCGCCATTTTCGCGCGCAAGTCCTGCGGCAATTTTTCTAAAATCGTTTGCAATGGCATTTCAACTTCACTCGCCAATTGTGTGGGTTGGGGTTGCGGCGCGACGGGAATTGGTTGCGGCGCGGGCGCAGGCACTTCGACCGGCGCGATGGGCGCGGGCATCGGCGTCGGTTCCGCGGCCGCTGGCGATTCAGCGCGGCGTCCCCATCCGCGAAATAAACTGGCGAGCTTCATCGTGCTGGCGACTACGTTCATCTTTTTTTGGGCGGCCTGTCAATCTGTTTCGAGCAGGAAATAAGCCGCGCGTTAACAAAAACTAATTTTTCTTTGTGTCCTAACATTGGACTGGAAATGTCCAACATCGGGAACGTTTTTTGAAATTATCGGAACAGCGATTGCTCTTTTGGATTTATCGCAATTGCCGCGCCGTTTTCACTTGTATTTTAACAGCGAAATCGGTAGCGGTTGTGAGTCGCAAATGGCAGCGCAACATAAAATTCTCATTGTGGATGACGACGCCGACTGGCTGGACGTTTGTCGTGAAATGCTTTCGCATTTGCCGACCAAGCCGGAAATCCGCACCGCCGGCGCGGGCGCGCGCGCCATTTCAATGCTCGATTCGCAGCCGTTTCGTCTTTTGATTTGCGATTTGAAGATGCCGAAAATGGACGGCCTGCAAGTGCTTTCCATCGTCAAACGCCGTTTTCCCGATTTGCGCACGGTCGTTCTCACCGCGCTTGAAGATGAAGAATTTCGCTCGCGCGCGTATTCGCTCGGCGTGGATTTGTTCTGGCTCAAGCCGGATATGCAACAAAACACAAAAATGTTTTTGGATTGCGTCGAATCCTTGCTCGGCAGTGAAAAAAATTCCGGCTTCCGCGGCATCCAAAGCAAAAGTTTGATGGACATCATCCAATTGGAATGCATGTCGCGCAACTCCACCATGCTGCGCATCACGCGCGGGCCGCTCGTGGCTAAAATCTGGATTCAGGATGGCGAATTACTGGACGCAGAAGTTGGAAATGTCCGGGGCGAAGCGGCCTTCCACAAAATTCTCGCATGGAAATCCGGCACGTTTGAAAATTTGCCTGCTGAACCGCTTCGCGAACGCACGATTCAACGCTCCATCAACGCGCTGCTGCTCGAGACCGCGCAGTCTATTGACGAAACGACCGAGCCGGCGCAAACGGAATTTATCGAGCGCGCCGACCATCGCAAAACCGTTTGGCGGCTGGCGTTGCTCGCGGCCGAAGGCGCGGAATTTGTCATCACTGTTCCGCCCGAAGGTCAGGGCAAAAGTGAAGCATGGGGCACGCCCAATGCCGAGCAGTTTGCCATTTGGACGCGTCGTGCGGGCGAAGCCATCAAACGCTTGAGTGACCGCATCGAAGCCGGTCCGCTCGCATTTATCGCCGGCGGCAGCATGGAGCGGCGGCTCATTATGCTCATTCGCGAACAGAAAACATTTCTCGTTGCGTGGCCGACGGAGATTGCCGAAGGTGAATTGCTCGAAAAAACCAAAAAACTTGTTGCGTCATGGGACTCTTAAGAAAAATTTTTGGCGCATCCGCCGGCAGCGTTCAAGAGTTGCCGATGGGCAGCGTCACCGTCAACGCGCAGGGTGAAATCGTCACCACGACCGTTTCGTCGGGTTACTCGCGCTCGCTGCTGACGGACATCGGCCGCGAAGTGCTCGTCATTTTCCGCGAAGCGAAACAGGCGCAGTTGCCGCTCGCCGAAATCAGCATCAATTTTGCCAGCCTGCGCGTGACTGCCCGCGAATTGCGCGGCGGCGCGATTATTTTCCTGTTGCCGCAATCGTCATTGATGCCGTCGCTAAAAAAATAACGTGTTATGAAACTCAAAGAATTGAACAAACTCGTCACGCAAATCGAGACGCACATCGAATGCTGGAAACAGTTCAATCATTTTATCGAGGTCGGCCGCTCGAAAAAATTCGGGGCCGCCGATGAAAATCATTTCCTCGAAATCAAAAGCGTCATCGTGCAGGAATTGGAATTGATTTTTGCGTCCATCGAAGTGCCCTCGCCCTCGCGCGATGAAGTTCACGGCCTGCTTGCCAACACGCCGTCGTTGCGCGCGTTGAGCGACATGAACGAAGGCATGTTGCGCGGGCTTGAAGGCCAATGGCACAAGATTTACATCGGCTGGCATGCGATTTTGGGACAACTCAAAGTTAAACAGCGCCAGGAAGAATCAAAATCGTTCTGGGGAAAATAATTTTTCATGCACGACTGGCTCATCGTTACGATTCTCGGTATCGTCGAAGGCATCACCGAATTCATTCCGGTTTCATCCACCGGCCACTTGCTGCTGACGGAGCATTTGCTCGGGGTCAGCGAAAGCGATTTGTTTAACATTGTTATTCAATGCGGCGCGGTCGTCGCCGTATTGCCGCTGTTTCAAAACCGCCTGCACAAATTCTTTTTTGAATTGCGTGACCGCGAGACGCAAAATTATTTGTTAAAAATTATCGTCGCGTTTTTTATCACCGGCGCCGCGGGATTTGTGCTCGATAAAAAAGGATTCAAGCTGCCGGAAAATCCCGCGCCGATTGCATGGGCG
>JAJPKI010000359.1 GCA_021323835.1 Verrucomicrobiota bacterium
TTGAGGCGATTCGCGAATTGCTCGAAATGCCGCGCGAAGTAAAAACGATTCCGGGAATTCGCCACGAAGAAGTTGAATCTGCGCTCGCAAAGGCCGATGAAATTTTACTGCAAGAAGCGCGCACGCATTTGCTGAAAGATGCTGCAACTGAAGTCGCAAAAATCCGCGAGCATTGTCTCGCGTTCGTCAAAGCCGCCGGCTCGGATGCGGGCAATGAGCATCTGCACAAATTATATCAGGCGGTGCGTTTTCTCTGCGCGCGCGCCGGCTTGGGCGATTGCACGAAGATTGCGCATTTATCCAGCGCGTTGGAAGCAATCCTCTTTGAAATCATTTTCAAAAAATCATCGCCGTCGCAATCCGCATTACAAACGGTCGCGCAAGCAGTGGATTGCCTCGGGCGTTTGTTTCAAAACAAGGAAATCGCTTCTGCCGAATCCACGCTCAAAGCCAAAGTGCTTATCGTGGACGACGACCCGGTTTGTAATTTCGTCACCATCGCCGCGATGAAACGCGCGAAGCTCGACGCCGTCAGCACGCAAGACCCGGTTGTCGCGCTCGAAATGGCGCAACGCGAACGTTACGACCTCGTATTGCTCGATATCAACATGCCCGGCTTAAACGGATTTGAAGTGTGCGAGAAATTGCGCGTGCTTTCCGGCTACCAAAAAACGCCGGTGATTTTTGTGACCTCCAACAGCGAATTTCAAAGCCGCGCCCGCGCCGTGTTGAGCGGCGGCAACGATTTGATTGCCAAGCCGATTTCGCCGCTCGAACTCGCGCTCAAAACCATCATGCACTTGATTGAACCGCCGCGCGCCAAATCGGATACGGAATTCAATCAAAATCCGTTGCTGCCGAAGCGACCAAACAAATCAGCGCAGTAGAGCGAATTGAAATTGAAGCGGAAACGGCTCTCAAAGAAAAACCCGTTGAAATCAAAACAGCCGGGCCGCAACCGGCAAAAGAAATTAAAACCGGCGAAAAAGAAACCCTCGCCGCTCCTGCGCGAAACATCGCGCCGCCTTCAAAAAATGTTGTGCCGCTTTTCGACACGGATTTATTGCCGCTCAATCGCATCAGCCAAACTCAAAATGGAAATGGAGCAACAATTATGAAAAACGAAAATCAAAACGGTTCGCCGATTCAAAAACTCTCCGCCGAAGTCGCGCGGATTATTTTTGGCGACGACCAATCGTCCGAAATGCATTTGCGCCTCACGCGCATCGCGCTGGAACGTTACAACGTGCCGGAAATCATGACGCGCCCGGACGGCGAAGCCTTCAACGGAATTGTTCCGGAAATCGGACGCATCATTTTCGGCGAAGCGAAACTTTCCGAAATGCATTTGCGCCTGACGCGCATCGCGCTGGAACGTTACGGCGTGCCGCAAATCATTGGCGCGCCGGTCACGACGAATGGCGCGAGCCATGTAAATGGAAACGGCGCCGGTCTGCGCATGAACATACCGGCAACGGCACATTAATTTACGGTTACCTTGAAATGCGCGGCGGAGAAATCTGCCGCGCGTTTTTCTTTTGCAACTCACGGTTGGTTTCCGCCAAAAAACTGCTGGCAGCAGCGGCGCAATTTTGTATTCTGTTTCCTTCGTTTTTGATTTTTACAATTTATGGAACCACAAGCTGACATTGCACTCATCGGGCTGGCCGTCATGGGCCAGAATTTGATTCTCAACATGAACGACCACGGCTTCACCGTCGTCGCCTACAATCGCACGGTCGAAAAAGTTGACCACTTCCTCGCCAACGAAGCCAAAGGCACAAAAGTTATCGGCGCACATTCGATTGAAGAAATGGTTTCCAAATTGAAAAAACCGCGCCGCGTGATGATGCTCGTCAAAGCCGGAAAGCCGGTGGACGAATTCATCGAGCAACTCGTTCCGCATTTGGAACAAGGCGACATCATCATTGATGGCGGCAATTCACTTTTCGAAGACACGAACCGTCGCGTGAAATATTGCGAGAGCAAAGGACTTTTATTCATCGGCACCGGCGTGAGCGGCGGCGAAGAAGGCGCGCGTCATGGTCCGTCAATTATGCCCGGCGGTTCGCCCGCTGCTTGGCCGCATGTGAAAAATATTTTCCAGGGCGTCGCCGCGAAAGTTGAAGATGGAAGTCCGTGCTGCGATTGGGTCGGTGAAGGCGGCGCAGGTCATTACGTCAAAATGGTTCACAACGGTATCGAATACGGCGACATGCAATTGATTTGCGAGGCTTACAACATTTTGAAAAACGGCCTCGGCATGAGCGCGCAAGAGATGCACGAAGTTTTTGCCGAATGGAACAAAGGCGAACTCGATTCCTATCTCATCGAAATCACGCGCGATATTCTCGCGTTCAAAGACACCGACGGTTCGCCGCTCGTGGACAAAATTCTCGACACTGCCGGACAAAAAGGCACCGGCAAATGGACGGTTCAAAATTCTGCGGAATTGGGAATTCCCATTACGCTCATTGCCGAAGCCGTTTATTCACGCTGCGTTTCTGCGTTGAAAGACGAACGCGTCAAAGCCGCGCGCAAATTGAAAGGACCGAAGCCGACATTGTCCGTCGCAAAAAATGCGGCGAAGAAGAAGCAATTCATTGCCGACATTCGCGATGCGCTTTACGCTTCGAAAATTATTTCTTACGCGCAAGGCTATATGCTCATGCGCGCGGCGGCGGCGGACCAGAAATGGAATCTCAATTACGGCGGCATCGCGCTCATGTGGCGCGGCGGCTGCATCATCCGCTCGCGCTTCCTCGGCAAAATCAAGGAAGCCTACGACAACAATCCGAAGCTGATGAATCTGCTGCTCGACGATTATTTCCGCGGCGAAATCAAGCGCTGCCAAAAAGGCTGGCGCAACGTTGTCGCGGCGGCGGCGAAAAAAGGAATTCCCGCTCCGGCATTCAGCACGGCGCTGAATTTCTACGACCAATACCGCACTGCGGTTTTGCCGGCGAATCTGTTGCAGGCGCAGCGCGATTATTTCGGCGCACACACTTACGAGCGCACAGACAAACCGCGCGGCGAATTTTTCCACACGAACTGGACCGGTCGCGGCGGCACGACGAGCAGCTCGACCTACAACGTGTAAATATGAAAATTCAGGGAACACTTTTCAGAGCGCTGCTTATTATCGGCGCCTTTTCTTCTCAATTTGGACTCGTTGCTGCCGAATCCAATGATTCTCCTGAATTAACAATTCGAAAATTTTTGGCAGCGATTTATTCAAATGACAAAAAAACATTTGAAGAGACGATTGTTCCAAATAAAGACAGCGGAAAAATGCTTTCCAAGCCATTTGTTGGCGATGAAAAGGCAAAGCAAATAAATGAACTGGCTCAAAATGTGAGGCTTCTTCTCACTGAACCTTATACTTTTCAAGGAAAGCCAATTAAGCCAAGTGGGACAAACGGATACCCTTCAGGAACTCGCGTCATTTATCAGACTCAATTTCAAGGAACCTTGTTGGGAATTGTTTGCGTTAAACAAACGAATGAATGGCGAATAGATTTAAGGTGGTGGCTTGCGGGAATGAAAGAGCTACAAACGAATTCTCCTGAAAATTCTGTGAAATGGTTTCTCTATTCTCAATTAACACAACAAAAAGAAGGCATTGAAAAATACTCTGTGCCAGGCATGAGTCTAAAAGGTATTGAGGACTTAAAACCGCCGGCTCAAGGAGACTGGGATGTAATCGAGGGGTTGGTTGAAGTAATGGGTTTAGTCAAACCGGAACCAGATGAAATTTTTCTTTTACCGAATGGAAATGAGAAAAAAATTGATAAATCCAAAACAGACGAACTTTTCCTGGTAGGTATTTTAGGCGCAGAAGAAGTCACATTTGAGTTAAAGAGGATTGGAGAGGAATGGAAGGTCGTTCCCTACGATTATTTGACACCGCTTCATAAAAAAAATGCTTTGTAGTTTTAGGCGACGATCCGTTTTTATTTTCTGCTCGCAATAAATTTTTATTGGTTCAACTTATTGCGCCTGAAGGAATCATTTCATGAAAAAATATCTCGTTGAATTTATTGGCACATTTTTTCTCGTGCTCGCCATTGGCATGGCGGTCGTCATTCCCGGACTCGGCAATTTTGCGCCATTGGCCATCGGGCTTGCGTTGATGGTCATCGTTTATGCCGGCGGACACATTTCCGGCGCGCATTACAATCCGGCGGTGACGATTGCGGTCTGGCTGCGCGGACGATGCGCGACTTCGGATATTGCGCCTTATATTGCAGCGCAATTGCTCGGCAGCATTGCCGCATCGCACGTCGCACTTTATTTGAAAGATAACCAGGTTTTAACTCCGTCGGAAATGAATGTTACCCATGCGTTCATCGCAGAATTGCTTGGAACCTTTGCGCTCGTTTATGTGATTCTCAACGTCGCGACCGCCAAATCCACTGCGGGAAATTCTTTTTACGGCCTCGCGATAGGCATGACGGTGGCGGCAATGGCATTTGCGTTCGGCGGCATTTCCGGCGGCGTTTTCAATCCAGCCGTTGCTGTTGGTGTTACAATCATGCATTTGGCGAAGCTATCGAACATTTGGATTTACCTCGTTGCGAATTTTGGCGCGGCAATTATCGCGGCGCTAACGTTCAAGTTTTTAAATCCCGAAGACAAATAAATCACGCCGCCACGGCTTCGACCGGAAAATTTTTTGCGACAAATTTTTCCACGCGCGTCCAAATTTCTTCTTCGCCCATGTTCCAGAGGCAAAACGGGCGCGGATAGCGGCAATAATCCGAGCAGGGCAAATAAGGGCAGGGCTTGCCTTCAGTCCAATTTGCGGAGGGATGCAGCGGCGCGAACCATTCGGGGAGTTGCGGGCCAAAAATGGTGAACGTCGGCACGCCGCAAAATGCCGCCAGATGGCCGGGGCCGGAATCGTTGCCGATGAAAATCGCAGCGCGGTCGGTCAAATCAATCAATTCGGTGACGGTCGCGGGCGTGGCGATATTTTTCTCGCCGGCGGCGAGCCACCAATCGCGCTGGTCGGGGTCGCAGGCGATTTGCACTCGATAATTTCTTTGACGCAATCGGGCGGCGAGAGTTTTGTATTTGTCGAGCGGCCAGACGCGAACCGGCTGGCCGGCGCCGGTATGGATTAAAATCGTTTCGCGGCCATGGGTCGCGGTGGGAATGAAAAATTTTTCGCGCGGCGGCAATTCAATTTCCAAGGCGCGTCCAACGGCGCGCCAGTATTCGTAGCGATGTGCTTCGGGCGCGGGGCGTTCGAGTGATTGGGTCAGAAAGAATTGGCTGCCCACGCGCGGGAAACCGATGCGGTTTTTGACGCCAAACCATTTGAGCAGAAAATGGCCGCGCGGGTCCCAACGCGCCGTGAGGCCGTAATCAAATTGCTCTGCGGAGAGTTGTTCTCGAATCCGAAAAATATCGCGCCACGGCCATTGCCAGAGAAGATATTTGTTTTTGAATTTAGTCCACGGCGCGATGAAAGGAACGACGCGGACACCGGGCCAAAGGCGGCGTTGCAAGTCCACCGCATAGGATTTGGCAAGGAGTGTGACATCATATTTTTCCGCGGCCGCGCGGAGCAGCGGCGTGGCGATGACCAAATCGCCGAGTCCCCAGAGTTCCGCGATGAGCAATTTGGGTTTCACGCGGAAAAATTTCGTCGGGACAAAGCGGGGGCGAACGGACGGCGGGAAAAGGGAGAAATAATTTTTTCAGCTTGGGCGGGCGCGGGCTTTTTTGCCGGTTTTTTGGCGATGCCGCCGTTCAAACTGATGCTTAAGCCAATTAAGCCGGCGAACATCGCCATATCAGAATAGAGCGAGCCGAAGATGGGCGACCAGAAAATAAGTGTATGCGTGAGAAAGGCAGAGAAGAGGAGCGCGTTAACATTTTGCAATTGTTTATCGCCGTAGCGGAAATTCAGATAGAGCGCACGGAGGCTGGCGATTTGAAACCATAAAAAAGCTACAACGCCCCAAACGCCAAAAGGAATAATCACTGAAAGCGGCCCGTTGTGATAATCGCCGGCGACGGCACCAACCCAGTTTTCGGCGAAGTTGCTACTGGAAACAATGCTGGCTGATTCCAACTCAGATTCCGACAAGGCATAGCCTTTGCCCAAAAGCAGATAATCTGGAACCTGATGCGCCACAGCGGTGACCATTTGCCAGCGCCAATCCGCCGAGCTGTCCGCCTGCATTTTGATGTCCTGATTGACGTTTGGTAAAAAAGCAAGGGAGCGTTGAAAAGTATATGGCAATTTACCGGCAAACGGAACAATGATGACTACTGAGCAAATTCCCATAAAAAAGAAAACGGGCAGCAATTTCGTGCGATGCATCCCCTGCAGAAAAAATTGAATCCCAAAAATAAGGACGAGGATGAATACAAACGAACGAAAACCGCCCAAGAAGGTCAGCAAAAAAAACAATAACAAAGCCAGTGGACGCCATAATTTGCCGCCAAAAAAGATTTTTGGAATCCCGTAATACGCCAGCATGAATGTAAAAAACGCCGATGATGCGACGCTTACACCACCCAGACGAACAGGACCTTCAAGAAATGCCGCACCATTGGGCGGAAAGATTGCAAAAATAAAATTAAAGCTGGATGGCACAAAAGTAAACAAGTCGCCAATGGCGCTTGTGAAAGCGCAAAGAAAGAAGAGCGCGACGTATAATCTTCTTTGTTGCGGTTGGATTCTCCGTGCCGTCAGTGCGAAATACGCTGCGATACCGGAGAGCAATGAGATGTATTTTTTTCCACCCCAAACGTCGCTGCCTAATGCGTGCAAGCCGATACCGCCGGTCAATTTTGCGGTGAACAGCACTACTGCGGTCAGGCAAAATAGCGGCAACGTGATTTGTGGGGCGGAAACAAATCGCCTTTCGGAACTTAAGGCACGTTGAAATAAAGAAATTCCCAGGCTAATAGCGGTCATCAGCAGCAAAAGAGATGGCTTGCCGGGAAGAAAAAAGAGCGTTACAGCCATGTTCCAACTGGCAACCAATAAAAGGTTGTGCCATCGCAGCAGGATGGGAGCGCACAAAACCAAAGCGATAATTCCGAATGCGCCAAAATCCGAATAGGTTGGCGCATAAGAGGCCATCGTCGCGATGTAGCCAATCGCAACGGCCAGCGGCATGCAAATCGCATAAACGATGAGCGTTCTTAAAAGCGCTGGATTATTCATTTAATATTCCAAGCTAATTCATTTTTGGGATGAACGGCAATGAATTTGTTCGTGCTGTGGATTGACATTGACCGGTTTCAAAATATGACATTCAATGAATTGCTTCATTCAATGAAAATTCTTTTCGACCATCATTTGCCCTTCGCCCTGGCGCACGGCGGTGTCCAGCGTCAATTGACGCAGACGATGGCCGCGCTGGAAAAAATCGGCATCGAAACGGATTACATTCGCTGGTGGGATGATTCACAGCAAGGCGACGTCATTCACTTTATCGGACGTCCTGCAGCCGATTACATCACTTTCGCTCATTCAAAAAAATATAAAGTTGTCATCGCCGAACTGTTGACAGCCACCGGCTCGCGCTCTTCCGGCAATCTTCTCGCGCAAAAGTTTTTTATAGCGACGGCTAAAAGGATTTTGCCATCAACTTTTATTTCCAAAATGGCATGGGATTCTTACTGCCTTGCAGACGCATGCCTTGCGCTAACGCCATGGGAAGCGCATTTGATGAATTACCTTTTCGATGCACCCAAAGAACACATTCATGTTGTGCCGAATGGCGTCGAAGACATTTTTTTCAATTCGCAGAAAATCCCGCGAGGCGAATGGCTTGTCTGCACGGCGACTATCACTGAGCGCAAACGGGTTTTAGAATTGGCACGAGCCGCCGTAGCCGCGCGAACGCCATTATGGGTTATCGGCAAGGCATATTCTGAAACCGATGTTTATGCACAAGAATTTTTCGCGCTGGCCAAACAAAATCCTCAAATCATTCGTTACGAAGGGGCGATTTCCGACCGCGAACAATTGGCGCAAATTTATCGGGAAGCACGCGGATTTGTTTTGTTGAGCACGATGGAAAGTTTGAGTTTATCCGCACTGGAAGCCGCCGCCTGCGAGTGTCCACTGCTTTTGAGCGATTTGTTTTGGGCAAAAACCGTTTTTGGCAATAGCGCAAAATTTTGTCCGATAACAAATTCCGTTGAAGCGACGGCAAAAATGTTGCGCACATTTTACGACGAAGCGCCGAAATTACCAATACCGCCGAGACCTGCATCATGGATAGAAATTGCGGCACAGTTGAAAAAAATTTACGAAAACTTACCTGCTTAATTTTCTTTCATTTCCGATGTTTTTACGCTCTCCACAACGTAAAGCGGTCGGCCTTTAATTTCGCGATAGATACGGGCGATGTATTGGCCGATAATTCCCAGCGCCAAAAGATTCAATCCTCCAAAAAAGAAGACAGCAACGGCCAATGTGGTAAAACCCAAGACTCGCAATTGAGAAAAAAAGCCGAATATTTGAAGAATTTTTTCAATGAATAAAATTCCCGCGTAAGCAAAGCTCAAAGCGCAAATAATGGCGCCCGTCCCAGCAATCCATTGCAGCGGTAAATCGGAAAAACTGAACAAACCGTCAAGTGCATAACGAAACAACTTGCGAAAAGATTGTTTCGGTTCGCCGATAATGCGGTCTTTGCGCGCGTATTGAACGGTGGTTTGCGTATATCCATACCAGCACTTCAATGCCGGCAAAAATAAATTAGTTTCACGCGCAGCAGCCAATTGATTGGCCACGACCCGGTCAATCAGCGCAAATGTGCCGCTATTGACGGGCATGATGCGTCCCGTCATGCGATGAAATGTCTTGTGAAATAAATCGAAAAAAATCCGCCGGATGCCGCGTTCCTCGCGGCTGACACGGCAGCCGGTGACAACTTTGAATCCTTCACGCCACTTTTCCAACATTTGCGGAATCATTTCAGGCGGGTCTTGCAAATCAGCGTCCAAAAAAATCAAAACATCTCCGCTGGCTTGGTCAATTCCAGCGCGATATGCCGGTTGTTGCCCAAAGTTGCGGCTCAAAAAAATCAATCGCCATTTTGGAAACCGTTTCAATTCCGCCGCCACGGCGTCGCGCGTGCCGTCCGTGCTGCCGTCATCCACGACCACCAACTCCCAATCCATGGGAATGTCTTTGATGACTCGCGCAACGCGTTCAAAAAGCACTTGCAAGCCATCGCGCTCGTTGAGCATGGGAATAATGAGCGACACTACCGGGCGCACATCGGATTTGAGGCTGCTTGAAATCATCTGGATTCGTTCTTCAACAGAAGATGAATTACACAACTGGCGTCAAGGTTTCAATTCGTAAAGGTAATAGGCATCAGCCAGCTCAAGCCGGTCGCCGGGATTGCGCCGCGCAACGGAATGGTTAAACCAATTGGCGACCTCGCTTAACCACTGCTGCGAATGTGCAGAGCTTTGTGCAACAAGCGTGAATGAGTCGTCCAACTTTAACGCAGACAAAATGACGGAATGATTTTTTTCTCCGACAAGGTCTTTAAAATCATCCAAGACAATCACGCGCCTGTCCAATATTTCATCAAGACGTCCGGCTACTTTTGCCGTGTCAGGGTCGGAATTTTTGACAACGACAATGATATCCGAGCGCTGGGTATGCGCGCGAACCAGGCCAAGGAGCGATAATGAATTATTTTCATTTGTGCGCAGGAAAATCAACACAGCCAGTCCATAAAGAATGCAGGGGAAAGTTGCGGCAACAGTAAATTTAAATGGCACGTCAATGCGAGTTTTTTTTGTTTTTTCGTCAGGAGCAGGAGCGACTTGTAACAACGCTAGAGAAAAAATCATTCCCACAAATATCACCGGGCATGACATCCATGGATGATGGCCGAAATAGTTACGCATAACGCCAAGTTCAAGGATGGTTAAAATCAAAGGAGCAAATTGAATCCATGATAAACCGTCGCCGCTGCGGATGCGTCGCGCGCTGATATAAATTAATACCAACCACAGCGGAAACAATCCAACCGCATTGACAAATGCCAGTCGCACAAAAGCTTTTCCCCAAGTCATTCCTTGTCCATAGCCGATGCTGCCCGACATGTAAGTTCTAATGACTTGTAATGGATTTGAAAGATTGATTCCACTTTGGCCGCCTCCGGATTTGGCAATCAGCGACGCAACGACCGTTAGAGCAACGCACGTTCCCAAAATACCAATAAAAAGAAGCAAGGTTCGCCGATTGATTCCAGGCATCCCAAATAGCAACAAAATGCACGGACCGCAAACCCATGCCGTCGTCCAGTTTAACGACGCAAATCCCAGCGTCAGTAAAAACAAAGCGGTTAACAACATCGGACTTAATTTGGGTCGCCGTAAAACAGTTAAAACAACCGCGGCATAAGGAATGACCGGTAAAACGGAAATAGCATTCGGGTCAAGTTCTCTTTGATACCGCATATAACCCGGGCAAAGAATTGCTGCAGCCGCAATCGCCAGTGCAAAATTATTTTGTCCGAGTAAATGCCAGATGCCCCAAAATGTTGCCAGCCCAAAAAGAATGTAAAAGGCATCCGTTCCCAAACCGCTCCAACCGAAAAATTGTGTGACGAAATAAACCGGATAAAGACAGACGGGGCTCATCCCTTTGTATATTTCGGCATGTTCCGGAACGCCAAAGCCGGCAGGATTGGAAATCATTTGGCCGTGAAGGCTAAAAATGCCGAATTCCTGCCAGTTGCGAAGAACATTGTATGCCCAAGATGGCCCCCACCCATCATCAATTAAGTGCATTAATCCGGCCATCACGGCCGCAACGCCGATTGAAAACAAAATCTTCGTCGCAGCATTGAGCTTCATTTCGCAGAGATAGCTTATTGCCTCTTTCTTTACAACCCAAATTTGTTAACCCAATGTTTGCTGATAAATTTCGAAATGCTGCCGAGCTATGACCATCGGATGATAACGCGCTCGCATTATTTTCGCCCCTCCGTCCATGCCCGGACAATTTTGTAAAATCCAGCGTGCGAGTGCATCGGTAAGATTTTCCAAATCATTTTCCGCGAAAAGCTCTATGCCCGGCACGGCGCTGGCAATATCAGTAATCCCGCCGAGCTTCGCCCCAAAAAATTTTAAATCCCGCGCCAATGCTTCAGCCACAACTAATCCAAATGCTTCTTCGGACGGAAAATGCACCAGCGCATTTGCCGAATCAAACCGTTGGATAAGTTCGTCCCTGCGAACTTCGTCAAAATGCCGCGCCGCCCCGGCGGCTTCCAATAATTTCAAACGTTCACGAAATTTTGCGGCATAAACTTCCGCCGGATTCAACCGTCCGATGAAATGAAATTCGAATTTCAAATTTTTTTGCTTCAGACTTTCGACAACATCGAGCAACTCGAGTTGCCGTTTGCGTTCTGTGATGGCGCCGACATTCAGCAAGACCGGCGTATTTGAAACAGCGGAAGATTTTGGAGTATCAAAAAACTGTTGTCGCAGCGCGTTCGGCACACGCCAGATTTTTTTTGCGCGTGGTCGCACAAGCGATTCCGTGTAAGCGGAATTGCAAAAAACTCCCGCAGTGCGGCGCAATGCAAAATTTTCCAGTCGCGCCGCAAGCCATTCATAACTGCCGAAACGCGCGCCGAAAAGCCGCGCCAGTTCCGCCATGTTGCCGTGGATGGTCACGACGTTGGGAAAACCGGACAACACCGCGCTCAAAGCACAATCGCGTTCCGTGCCTTGTCCGTGAACAA
>JAJPKI010000223.1 GCA_021323835.1 Verrucomicrobiota bacterium
AATTCGTTGGTCAGCGTTTCCGCGTCCGAGGCAAAACAAATTGATTCAGCACTGGTTGCGCTCGGAATGGTCCGTGACCGGCAAGCGTTTGAACAAGGACGAATTCGTGACGTGCGGCGGCGTGAAATTAAGCAAAGTGAATTACAAGCGGATGGAGAGCAACCTTTGTCCCGGATTATTTGTCGCGGGCGAAGTGCTTGACATTGGCGGCATTACCGGCGGATTTAATTTTCAGGCGGCGTGGACAACGGGTTGGATTGCCGGCAAGGCGATGGCGAAAAGCGCGACCGCAAAATGATTCCGAACCAAATCGCCAGCGCGCCGGCGCCGAATGAAAATAATTCCACGCCGACTTGAAAGCTCGCCGGTTCGTAACGAAATTCCAAATTGGAATTTCCCGTCGGAACCATCACGCCGCGAATCGCATGATTGACGCGCAAAACCGGAACGCGCTCACCGTTCAAATAAGCGTTCCAGCCTTTATCCCATAAATCGGCGAGCACGACGAGGCCGGGCGTTTGCATTTGCGCGGAAATGGAAACGCGCGTGGAAATTTCGTTTGTAATTTCAACTTGCCCGGCACAATCGCCCGGCAAATTCACCGGCGTTTCGATGTAAGCGACTTGGCGCGGATTGAATTGCTGCGCTGAAATTTTTTGCAATCGGTCGGCGGAATTTGTCGCGACTTCGACGCGTCGCGGAACAAAGACGCGCGGCAAGGCCGAGTGATTGATGGCGACCCAATAATTGTCGCTTTGAAATTGCGGATGAAAATCGGGCGGCGGCAAACCGCGAAAAATGACGTAACGCACGTTGAGCATGTCCAGCAGCGGCGAAAGTTGGATTCCATCCGGCGGCAGCAATTTTGATTTTGGCAAATACCATTGCGCGAGCGCGTATGACAATCCTTCGAAGTTTGAATTTTCGGCGGCGCGCATCAAATCCATGAGTCGCGCCGGGTCAATCGCGTCGTAACCGCGGATGTCGCGCAGTCCAGCCATTTGCGGCAGGGCGGTTGGAAGACAGTTGAAGCCCAAAGTGCGCGCGGGTTCGGATTTCGCGACGGCTGCAAGCGCGGGAACGGGCGGATAATAAAGCGAGAAATCGGATTGCGTTGCGCGACCATGCGCAAACCAAAGTAAATCGGCGACCATTAAAATTCCCAGCGGCAAAACGATTCGCCGCTGAAATTGCGGCCGTAAAAAAATGAGCAGCCACGCGACAAATGCCAGCGCGCACAAAATTCCAGACACAAGAAAAAATTGAGTAAATGAAATTTGAATTTCGTGAAGATTGGACGCGGACAGTTTCGTGGCAATCGGTTCCGGCAAATGAATTGCCCGAAAAAATGCCCAGGCGGAAATTGCGGCGAGCAGAACCGGAAAAATTAAAAAATATTTTTGTTGGAAAAGTTTTTGTCGCCAGAGCGCGTTGAGCCCGATTGCCGCTAAAACTGAAATCGAAAACGCCGTTCCGAGCACGAGGCGGTTGTGCGACATCATGTTGAGCAGCGGCAACCGCAGCAGCGCGACGATTCCCGGCACATTGAGACACCAACTCAATCCGAAAATCGCCAGCAAAATAAAAAATATCGCCGAGGAACGGTGGCGTTTATCGAACCATGCGAGCGGCGCGAGCAAAAGGGTAGCGACTATTCCGGCATAAGCGGCGGCGGAACTTTCTTTTTGATTTCCGGCGTCGAGCCGAACGCTATCGCGCACGGTTGAGCCGTAAAAATCCGGCAAAATGATAGCGGGCAGTGCCGTCAATCCTTGTGGCGGGCGTTCCTCGGCGCCGGTGCTGCGCCGTTCCATGCGCGCGCCGGTGTGCGCGTATTCGAGCAGCGGCAGCAAATATGGCGCCGCCAGCAGAAATCCACCAATGAAACCTGCGGTCAGGATTACAATTGCGCGGGAAATTTTTTTTAATTGAAACGTAATTCCAAATTCGAGCGCGAGCTTCCAAATCGCGTAAAGTCCGCCGACGAGCAAAACCTGTCCGCCCACGTCGAGCGCGCCGCTGACTAAAATCAGTCCCGTGACAATTGCCAATCCAATTGGCGCAAATGAATTTCTTCTGCAAATTGCCCGGTCAATGGCCAGCAACAGCCATGGCAGAAAATAAACCGGATATTCCGTCGGAAATCCCTGCCAGAAAACAAAAAATCCGGTGAGCGGATAAGACCATGCGGCAATGGCCGCCGGCCAAAAATAAATTCTCAGGGTGCGCCGCAAAAAAAAATAAATTCCCGCGCCGCCGACAATCGCCGCGAACAATTGCGTCCACGCCAAAATCACCGGCGATTTCGTCAGGCATTCAAATAACAGGAACGGCGAAAATTTCGGCCACACGACGGGGCTGCCGGCAAATTGATTTGGATTCCACATCGGTAATCGCCCGGCATGAAATTCTGAAATCGCAAATTGTCGCGCCGGTTCCCATTGCTCGACCAAATCCACCGGCACATCGTCGTGCGGGATTTGCGGCTGGCCGGGCAAATAAACGCGCGGCATGGCGAGCGTGTCCAGCGGCAGAAGAATTTTTTTTCCGATGAGCGACGGCGAGAACAAAATAAATTGTCCCGCGACGATTCCGACGACGACAATCAGCATGCGGAAAATTTTTGCGCGAAGAATTTTCGTCCGCCGGCTCATGCGATGAGTTTGCGGAAGCGCACGGCTTTAGGAAATAGAAATTTCTCGCGCTTTGCGGCGCACGCCCTAATTTGGACGCGAATGGATTTTCCATGGCAAAGCGGTTTTGTCATCGCGCACACGCAATTGCTTGCGCGCAGTTTTCGCAAATGGACCGGGCGCGATTTGTTGCCTGGATTGTTTAACCGCGAAGGTTTGGCGAAAAATATATTCTACGCGCCATTCGTCGTCGTTTCGCACGGAACGGAAACCGACCCGATTTTGAATTATGGAAATGAAGTCGCGCTGAAACTTTGGGAAATGTCGTGGGAAGAATTCACACGCACGCCTTCGCGGTTGACGGCAGAAACTACAAATCAAGCGGCGCGCGAAAAATTGCTGAAAACTGTCGCCGCAAATGGCTTTGCCGAAAACTATTCCGGCATTCGCATTTCCAAAAGCGGCAAACGATTTAAGATTTCAAACGCCGTCATTTGGAATTTAATTTCTGAAAAAGGCGAGCCGCTTGGGCAAGCCGCGACATTCGATAAGTGGGAATTTATTTGAGCGAATGGCTTTTCAACGTAAATTCCTGCCATGAGTGATTTCAAAAAACAGGACGAAGCGGAGTTAAAAAAGAAACTGACGCCGATGCAATTCAATGTCACGCAAAATTCCGCCACCGAACCGCCGTTTCGCAACGAATTTTGGAACAATCACGAGCACGGCATTTACGTGGACATCGTAAGCGGTGAACCGCTGTTCAGCTCGTTGGACAAATTCGATTCCGGCTGCGGCTGGCCAAGTTTTACCAAACCGGTCGAAGACAAAGAAGTTGTTGAGCACTCGGATACTTCCTTCGGCATGGTGCGCACGGAAGTCCGTTCGAAAACTGCCGATTCGCATCTTGGACACGTTTTTGATGATGGCCCGCGCGACAAGGGCGGCTTGCGCTATTGCATCAATTCGGCGTCGCTGAAATTTATTCCTCTCGACCAAATGGAAAAAGCTGGTTACGGAAAATATCTTGAGCCCTTCATCAAGGCGGGACTTTACAAGCGCGCTTAAATTCCGGCGTGCGCTTGGCGACATTTCGTGATTTACTCCATCAACTCTGATGGACGAAACGAATTCATTGATTGACCAGCGTCGGGCCAAACTCAAAGCGCTCGAAGTGAAAAATATTTTCCCGTTCCGCAACAAATTCACGCCGACGGAATCCTGCGATGCCGCCCGCGAAAAATATAAACGCGGCGAATTCAACGATACCACCGAAGTTTCCGTCGCCGGACGCATCACCGCGCACCGCGAAATGGGCAAGTCCATGTTCATTGACGTGCGCGACCAAAGCGGTCGCCTCCAGATTTACGCGCAGAAAAATCATCTCGAAGAAACCGCCCCCGGCAGTTGGGACATTTTCACGCACCTCGACCTCGGCGATTTCATCGGGGC
>JAJPKI010000234.1 GCA_021323835.1 Verrucomicrobiota bacterium
CGTATTCAGCCGAATAACCTTTCTGTGGGTCCCGGCGTTCCGGCAACTGCCTCAGCTGGTGCAATCCCGGTAACTTTTTATGACGACATAGGATTTCAATTAGGCGCTTTGGGCGATTACGATAAAAATCCTAATGTTATGCATTGTCCTGGGGACCAGCGCTATCAAAATCTAACTCCGCCAGCTTGGGATAGTTATTCAATGCCTGAAAATCTGAACGGTGCCACGGCCGCTTCTGTAACGGATGGAAGCGGTGACACGCGGCTGCACAAAGAATTTGAGATTAAACATGCAAGTGACCGGATGGTTTTTGCCGAAGAAAATGATAGCCGCAGTTCGAGTGCTGCTTTTTTACTTCCAGATGGAAGTCACGCAACAGAAAACGATGGGTCATGGGAACCATTTAAGCCTGGCACGGCTCCAAAGGGCTTTGTTGCTCCAAATCCGAAGGCCACTCCGCAATTTAAACAAATTGTTTCGTATCCAACTGGTCTTACTGGTGCCACAAGCACAGTGGGTGTCTTCGGTTGGTATGACGGTCCTGCTTGTTATCATGTGAGCAGTAGCACATTTGGTTTTGCCGATGGCCACGCTGAAAATCATCGTTGGTATGATGCCATGACTCAAGGTTTTGGCAAATCCACTGACCCCAATAAATTTCAAGGACCTTATTCACAGGCCGCTACTACTCCCGATGGATGGTGTGATGGCGTGGCATGGACCTACACGCGTTACCCTACAACGGTCAATCCATAGCTGAACTACTTTTACCAAGCGCCGGATTTATTTCCGGCGCTTTTTTTATTTTCGGGTTAATTCGGCATGAGCTTGCGCCGCCATTTTTTGCCAGACGGTTTATACATTGTATAAACTGTTTTTCCTTTTGACCGAGAAGGTAGGGACGGCTCGCCGAGCCGTCCGATTTGTTCGTCGGTCGCTTCGGCGAAGCGACCCTACCATCTCGACAGGATGTCGCTTCGGCGAAGCGACCCTACCTCGACGGATGACCCTACCAAATACTTGCTAACGCTCATTAAAGTTGTGCAAATTGTTTTATGGATTTTCCGCAACGGAAAAAACTTCCGCACGATGTGCCGCTATGGATTGACCCGCAACAGGAAATTTATTTTATCACCATCAATTGCCAAAAGCGGGAAGTGAATCAACTGGCATTGCCAAAAATTGCCGGGTCATTGCTCGAAAGTGTCCGTTTCAGAAATGAACACTTCATCTGGTTTGCGCATCTGTTTCTAGTGATGCCCGACCATATTCATGCCTTGATTTCTTTCCCGCCTAATCAATCCACTGTGAAGCAAACGGTGATGGATTGGAAACGTTGGACGGCGCGGCAGCTTGGCATCGACTGGCAGCGGGATTTTTTTGAACATCGGCTGCGTTCGGAAGAAAATCGGCGTGAAAAAGCAGATTACATTCTGGCAAATCCCGTGCGTAAAAATTTGTGCGAAAAACTGGAAGATTGGCCATATGTATTTATTCCTGACGGCTCGAATTTTGCAAGGTAGGGACGGCTCGCCGAGCCGTCCGATTCGGTCGTTTCGGCGAAACGACCCTACCATCTCGACGGGATGTCGCTTCGGCGAGGCGACCCTACCAATTATGAATGTCGTTTTCGCGGAACACCTAATCGTTTGTGAATTGACAGCGAAAGCAATTTTTGCGACAAACGTTCATCCTCGTGCTTACACAAATTATATTTCGCCAAGGCCGTTCGCATCGTCGCGAAGGATTTACGTTAATCGAATTGCTGGTGGTCATTGCCATCATCGCCATTTTGGCGGCGATGTTGCTGCCCGCGCTGGCGGCGGCCAAACGCAAGGCGGCGCTGGGTGTTTGTTTGAGCAATCAAAAGCAATTGGAATTGGCGTGGCAAATGTATGCGGATGACAACAACAGTTTGCTCATCAGCATGCAAACCAAAGTCAGCACGGATTGGCGCATCGGGCAGACCACGACGCCGGGCAATTGGAACACGCTGGCCAAGCCGGACCCGGCAGGATTAACGGGAGCAGACCTGGCTCGATGGCGGACGGAAGAAGGCTATCGCGAATGTCCGTTGTTTTCACTCGCGCCGAATCCTGACGTCGTCCATTGCCCGGGCGACAATCGTTTAAATCAAAATATATTTGCGTGGGACAGTTATTCGGGCGCGGCGGGTTTGAACGGAGAATCGCTTGGCGCGAAAACTCCGAATATTACCAACCTCATGGTCAAAATGACTGAAATCAAACGTCCGACGGACAGATTTGTGTGGGCGGAAGAAATGGATTCGCGCGGCGATAACATCAACGCCTGGGATTTCAATATTGGACCGGCACCCAAATTTTTAGGTTCCGCATGGATTGACAGTCCGGCGGCGTATCATCTCAACAGCAGCACGTTCAGTTGGGCGGACGGTCACGCGGCCAATCATCGCTGGCTGGTGCAGGACACGATTGACATGGCCAATTCCACGGACACAAGCACGTCTGATGGCGTAAAATTTTATCACACGCCAAATCCGGCAAATAACGCGGACGTTTTATTTGTGGCGCAGAGTTTTCCGTGTCCGATAAATCCGTAATTGTCGGGGAAATTATTCCTGCGCGGGAACTTTTGAGGGAAACACGAGATTCAAATACGCAACGAGCGAGGCGATTTGCATGTCATTGAGCGGACCGCCTTCGGCTTGCGAGAACGCGGCCATGAGCGTGCCGGGTTTGCCGTGCGCAACCCATTGCTTCCAGAAATCGGGATTGGTCGGCACTTTCAAATTGTGCAAATCGGGAACCATCGTCGCGCGCGGGTTGGCTTCATGGCAAATCGCGCAATCGGCGTCGTAAAGCGCCTTGCCATATTTTCCTTCGCCGTGTTTGACGTGGCAATCGGCGCAATTGCTTTTGAAAATCGCCTGCCGGTCGGCTTTCGACGCCATAATAAATTTTTCCCGGTCATCGTCGGTGATGGTTGCCATCGGAATCGGGTCAATCGTCACGCGCAAATACAAATCTTTTTGTCCGTGGTCGGTGACGATGTTAAGCGATTTGAACAGCACGCCTTCTTTGCCCGCGACATCCATCGTCACGGGAATTGTTCCGCCTTGATGTGCTGGAACAATCCACGGCATCGGCGGCAGTTCGGCGGTGGTGCAGCCGCAGGAAGGTTGCACGCGCACGATGGCGATTTTATCCGTCGTGAGATTGGTGAAGTTGAATGAGAAAAAAACTTTGTCATGGTCGGCGGAGACGTTGGTTGTGGCCATCAACGAACTCCATGCAATGACGCCTTCGGGCAAGGGGTCGTTTTCGTGGGTCGTGTCCGGCACATAAACCGGTGCGGACGCCGTCGCGGCATCGGTCGGCATGGCGGAAAAATTAGTCGAAACCATCGTTGAGTCCGCAGTCGCCGAAGAAGATTTTGTCGCCGTCGAATTCGCACGATGCGCTGCGCACGAAGTCAAAGCGATTGCCATTGCCGCCAAACTAAAAATCGAAACTTCGCGCAAATTCATACTCGCACAATAAATTGTTTCAATAATTTTTGCCAGAAGCGATTTATTCCAGGCGATTCAACGCGCTTAAAACTGCGCGCACCGAGGCTAACTCGATATTCGTGTCCACGCCGGCGCCCCATTTCGATTTGCCGTCGGAAGTTTTGATTTGGATGTAAGCAATCGCCGCCGCGGCTTCGCCGGAACCCAACGCGTGCTCGCTGTAATTCGTGATTTCAAATTTTGGAATTCCAATTTGCGAAAATCCGTGAACGAGCGCGGCGAGCGGGCCGTTGCCTTCGCCGGAAATTTCAACGGGCTTTCCATCGCGCGACAATTTTGCTTTGCATTTCACGATGCCGTTCTTGCTTTCGGTCTCGAACGATTTCAATTGCCACGGCGAATGGCGCTCGACGTATTCGCGCCAAAACATTTGTTTCAATTCCGCGCCGCTCACTTCGCGGCCGAGCTTGTCCACTTCATCGTTCGCAATCGGACCAAACTCACGCTGCATGTCTTTCGGCAACAAAATTCCAAATTCATTTTCGAGCAAATATGCGACGCCGCCTTTGCCGCTCTGCGAATTGACACGGATGACTTCGCGATATTCGCGGCCGATGTCCGCCGGGTCAATCGTAAGATACGGCACGTCCCAGGATTTTTGTTTTCCAGCTTTCTGTTCAGCTAAACCTTTTTTAATCGCGTCCTGATGCGAACCGCTAAACGCCGTGAAAACCAATTCGCCCGCGTAAGGTTGCCGCGGCGGCACGGTCATGCCGGTGCAACGTTCATAAACTTCGATGAGCGAATTGAGATTTGAGAAATCCAATTTCGGGTCAATGCCGTGCATGAAAAGATTCAACGCCACCGTCACGATGTCCAAATTGCCCGTGCGCTCGCCGTTGCCGAACAACGTTCCCTCGACACGGTCGGCGCCTGCAAGCATTCCCAACTCGGTGGCAGCAACGCCGGTGCAACGGTCGTTGTGCGTATGCAACGAAATAATGAGCGAGTCGCGATTTTTGATGTTGCGGCACATCCACTCAATCTGGTCGGCGTAAATATTCGGCATCGCGACTTCGACGGTGTCCGGCAAATTCAAAATCATTTTGCGTTGCGGCGTCGGCTGCCAGACATCCATGACCGCCTCTGAAATTTCTTTCGCAAATTCCACTTCCGTCGCCGAGAAACTTTCCGGCGAGTATTGCAACATCACTTCTGTGCCCTTGAGCCGCGGCAAACGGTCCTTAATCCATTGCGCGCCGCGCACGGCGACTTCGATAATTTCTTTTTTTGATTTTTGGAACACCACACGACGTTGCGCGGGCGAAGTGGAATTATACAAATGGATAATCGCCTTCTTCGCGCCAACCAAAGATTCAACCGTGCGCTCAATCAAATCTTCGCGCGCTTGCACGAGCACTTGGAGCCAGACATCGTCCGGCGCACGATTTTCTTCGATGAGCCGGCGGTTGAACGTAAATTCCGTGTTCGACGCCGACGGAAAGCCGACTTCGATTTCCTTGAAACCGGTTTTCACGAGCGTCTGGAACAATTCCAATTTCTGCGACACGTTCATCGGCACGGCGAGCGCCTGGTTGCCGTCGCGCAAATCCACGCTGCACCAAATCGGCGCGTGCGTGAGCGTGCGCGCGGGCCATTGGCGGTCGGCCAATTTCGGCGCGTGTTGAAACGGCTGATATTTTTTCGACGGATTTTGCATGTTGCTTCGCTTTCTAATTATTGCCGTCCGGCGAATGAGTTAAAACAAAAAACCCACCGCCATCTGGCAGTGGGTTGATAAATTTGCGAACAAATCAGAACCCAACCGCCACGCGGCGCAACAGCAGCGCGTTCAGCAGGTTCAGATTCAAATTGCGATTCACGAGTTAATTATCGGCAAATTACTTTATTCGTCAAATTTTTTATTGCGATTGAAGAATGTAGAATTGCTGCGCACCATTCGCCTTTGCGGCATTGGTCAATGTCGCGGCAAAAACATTGTTTGATCGGTCATAGATGGTGTTTGTCCATACCGATGTCCATTGATTTAACGGTTTTCCCAGATTTGTGCTGGTGAGTAAATAAAATGTTCCGCCAAAACCGCAGGCTGCATTGAATTGCAAATTTGTTTTGGACGCGACGCCGTTCGTTAAAATCGGTTGCGGTGAAGGGAAAATTTGTTCAGGAAGTCTTGGCTCTTGATTCGTGAAACTGTCGCCAATCTCGCCGTAATAATCAGCGCCCATCCCCCACATGCTGCCATCGGATTTGAGAAACAGACTATGATCATTCCCACAGACCACTCTAATAACGTCATTGGAAATGATTTGCACCGGGCGGTTGGTGGCATTGAAATGTCCATCCCCTGGGCCATAACCCAACTGGCGCAAAATGGTAGAGCCCATCCCCCAGAGACTGCCGTCGGATTTAATGAACAAACTGTGTGAACTTCCAGCTGCAATCGCTACGACGCCATTCGGAACGATTTGTTCCGGTCGGTTGGTATTGGCGATGTAGGTGCCATCGCCCAATTGTCCGGCCTCATTGAACCCCATGCTCCAAAGGCTGCCGTCGGATTTGAGAAATAAATTATGAAACTCTCCACATGCAATCGCAGTAACGCCTCCAGAAACAATCCGTTCTGGACGATTGGTATTGTTATATGTGCCGTCTCC
>JAJPKI010000150.1 GCA_021323835.1 Verrucomicrobiota bacterium
GCCGGACAATTTGAATCCACCAAAGACCTTGGCGAACAGGACGTGAAAATCGGCGACCGCGTGTTTCATCGCATCCATTTGTGGGCGTGCTACGATTTGAAATAGGAAATGGCCTCGACGGAAATTATTTTGCCAGTCCGCAATTACGATTTGGCGGCAACGCTCGATTCGGGACAAGTTTTCCGCTGGCGGCAAATGGAAAATTCCTGGATTGGCGTCTGCGGAAATAATTTTGTCTGCCTGACACAAATAGAAAATGGAATTCGCGCCGAAATTCCATTGCCGCAAGAAAATTGGAATTGGCTGAAAGAATTTTTGCAAACGGAAATTGATTTGCAAAAAATTCTAAAAACATTTCCCGACGACGAGCCGATGCGTCGCGCCGTGGCCGCCTGCCATGGCTTGCGAATTTTGCGACAAGACCCGTGGGAATGTCTCGCGTCGTTTATTTTGTCTTCAACGAAACAAATCGTCCAAATCCGGCAAATCGTTTCCAATCTGTGTGAATGTTTTGGAAATGAACTTATCGCGCCAAAAAATTATTCACCAATCTTTTCGTTTCCGGCTGCGGAAAAAATTGCTTCGCTGACTGAAACACAATTGCGCTCGTGCAAAATGGGGTTTCGCGCGCCAAATCTCCTGGCCACCGCGCAAAAAATCGCCGACGGCACATTCGATTTGGAACGCATCCGCCAAATGAATTACGCGGATGCGCAAAACGAATTGATGAAACTGCGCGGCGTTGGAAAGAAAATTGCCGACTGCGTTTTGCTGTTCGCTTACGGGTTCGATTCCGCATTTCCGGTGGACGTTTGGGTCGAACGCGCTCTGCAGCAATTATATTTTCCACGCCGCCGCGTGAGTGAAAAGAAATTGCGACATTTCGCCACGACGCATTTCGGTCCTCACGCAGGTTACGCGCAGCAATATCTTTTTCATTTCATGCGGACGAAAATGAAATAACGAACGCTTGCTGCAAATTCGTGAATCTGTTTGAATCCATCGCACGATGATTAAAGGCCTGCGGACAGCTCTCTACCCGGCGCCAGAACTCGCGAAGGCAAAAGCTTGGTATGAAGCTGTGTTTCAGCGGAAGCCGTATTTTGATGAGCCGTTTTATGTTGGTTTCGAGATTGGAGGCTTTGAACTCGGATTGGTTCCGGATGCGCCGGTTGGCAGCGGCGGCGTGAAAGCATTGTGGGGTGTGGAAAAAATACAACAAGAGTTGGTTCGATTACACTCCATCGGAATTGTCCCGGTCGGTGAAGTTCAAAATGTCGGCGGCGGAATCAAAGTTGTTGATATTGCCGACCCTTTTGGAAATCTCGTCGGACTGATTGAAAATCCAAACTTCAGCGTGGCGAAAGTTCAATGAAACTCGACGTCATTCTCACGCCTGCGGAATTATCCGCGCTCGCCAGGCGTGATTTAAATCAGACCATTTGCGTCGTCTTCGATATTTTGCGCGCGACGAGCACGTTCGTGACGGCACTGCAAAACGGCGCGAAGGAAATTATTCCCGTTTCCGAAATTTCCGAAGCGCTCGCGTTGAAACAAAGTTGGGCGACGGTTTTGCTCGGCGGCGAGCGTAATGGCGTAAAAATCCAGGCGAATGGAATTGATTTTGATTTCGGCAATTCTCCGCGCGAATACACAAAGGAAAAGGTCGCCGATAAAACCATCGTTTCCACGACAACGAATGGCACGCGCGCGTTTCGCGCGGTCGCAAATGCAAAAATGGTTTTAGCCGCCGCACTTTTGAACTTGGATGCAACGGCAAAATTTATTGAACGGCAAAAGTGCGAAAATATTTTACTTGTCTGCGCCGGCACGCGCGAAAATGCCGCGCTCGAAGATATTTTGGCTGCGGGTGCGCTTTGCGATTTATTGTCGGCAAATTCCGCGATCGAGATTCCTTCCGATTCCGCGCAAATCGCGCTTCACGCCTTTGCCAAAGTGAAATCGAATTTGAAAACAGCCGTTTTCAATTCCGAAAATGCGCGTCGCGTTGCGGGAATTCCAGAATTGCAAGGCGACGTGGAATTTTGTTTGCAATGCGATGTTTTCCCGCTTGTTGCGGCGATGAGCGATGGCGCCATCCGGCGGATTTAATCTTGAATCGTTATTCGCGAGGGCGTAAGGTTGCCTGCATTGGGGATGAATCAGAGGATTTCCACGAAAAGTCCCGAAGCCGTTGCGCAAGAAGTCCAGGCAACATATCTGGAAATTTTTCCGCGCGGCGATAAAACGTTCGTGCTGCAGGCATTTCAATGGGCCAGCGATTGTTTCGCCGGAAAATTCGCCGACTTTCAGCCGATTGACGCGTTGTATCACGATTTCGAGCACACCCTGCAAGGAACGTTGTGCATGGCGCGCATTTTACACGGACGATTCGTGACCGGCGCGCAACCCGCCCTGCCCCAACGCGCAGTCGAACTCGGCCTCATCGCCATTTTGTTGCATGACATCGGCTATTTGAAAAAGCGCGGTGACAATTCCGGCACCGGCGCGAAATATACCGCCGTTCATGTCGGACGCAGCGCGGATTTCGCCGGACAATTGCTCGTGGAAAAGAATTTTGCCGGAACGGAAATCGCCGCCGTGCAAAACATGATTTGCTGCACCGGCATTGATGCGTTGCTCAAAGTAATTCCATTTCAAAGCGAAACGGAAAGAATTACCGGTCTTTGTCTCGGCACGGCGGATTTGCTCGGGCAAATGGCTGCGGACGATTACATTGAAAAATTGCCGGTTCTTTATGCTGAATTTGCCGAGGCCGCCAAAGTCGTGCCGCACAAGGCCAGTTTCATTAGCATGTTTTCCAGCGCCAAAGATTTGTTGAAAAAGACGCCCGCATTTTGGGAAAATTACGTGAAGCTCAAGCTCGAACGCGATTTCGGCGGACAACATCGTTATTTGAACGACCCGTTTCCCGATGGCGCGAATGAATACATGGAACACGTCGAGGCAAACATCGAGCGTCTGCGAAAGCTGATTTCTTCAGAGTCCGATACAACGACATTTTTGAAAAAACATTCTGGCATCGCTTAACACACTTTCCGGCAGATTTTTCATAACTTCACTTGCGTTCGCGTGGGCTTGAATTAAATTTCGCGCCCCATGTTGAATTTGTTCGCGCTCAATCCGCAGCAACGCCTCGCCGTCGAGACCATTCGCGGCCCGGTTTTGATTCTCGCGGGCGCGGGCACGGGCAAAACGCGCGTCATCACCTATCGCATCGCGCACATGGTCGCGCAGGGAATTTCGCCCGCAAACATTCTCGGCGTCGCGTTCACGAACAAAGCCGCAAGAGAAATGCAAGAGAGAGTCACGAAGCTGCTGCCCAACTCAAAATTCAAAACTGAAAATTCAAAATTGCCGGAACGGCCCACCATTTGCACATTTCATTCGCTGTGCGTCCGCATTTTGCGACAGCACATCGAGAAGCTCGGTTACAAACGCAATTTCGTCATTTATGACGAATCGGAGCAACTCGCGGCGGTGAAAAAAATTCTTTCGGGCATTTCATCGAAAGGCGAGAAAGTTGACCCCGGCGCCGTGCTGGCGATGTTGAGCAAATTCAAGAACGGCGGGGAAAATTCAAAAGCCTTTGCCGATGACAATGTTCGCGCGTTGGCCGAGCACGTCCGCAAGCGCTACGAATCCGCGCTGCACGCCTGCAACGCCGTGGATTTCGACGATTTGATTCTGCTCACGCTGCGTTTGTTCCGCGAGCACCCCGACGCGCTCGAAGCCTGCCGCGCCAAATATAAATACGTGATGGTGGACGAATACCAGGACACCAACGCCGCGCAGTTCAACCTGGTCCATTCACTCACGAGGGAGCACCGAAATCTCTGCGTCGTCGGTGACGATGACCAAAGCATCTACGGCTGGCGCGGCGCGGAAATCGCCAACCTGCTGGACATGGAGAAGCATTATCCGGAGGTCAAAGTCATCAAGCTGGAGCAAAACTACCGCTCCACCACCACGATTCTCCAGGCGGCCAATGCGGTCATCAAACACAACGTCCGCCGCCGCGCAAAACAGCTTTGGTCACAAAAAGGACAGGGGCCAAAGATTGTTTTGCACACGTTCTCCGATGACGAAGCCGAGGCGAAAGCCGTGGTCGAAGACATCGAGTACGGCCGCATGACGAACCGGATCCCATGGGCCGACCGCGCGATTCTTTTCCGCACGAATCAACTGTCGCGCGCGCTCGAAACCGCCCTTCGGCAGGGCGGCGTGCGGTATCATCTCATTGGCGGCCAGAGCTACTTCGACCGCCGTGAAATCCGCGATTTCCTCGCCTACTTGAAGCTTTTCATCAATCCGCACGATGATGTCAGCCTTCTGCGCATCGCAAACGTTCCCGCGCGCGGTCTGAGCGATGTCACGATGGAGCGCTTGCTGGGCGCCAGCCACGAGCGTAAATGCTCAGTCTACACGGCGATGAAAAACCCGGTGGTGACGGCCACGTTTCTTTCCCGCTCTCGCGAGGCCATCGAATCATTCGTGGAATTTACCGAAAGGCACCGCACTCCCTTGCATGCGGGGCAAAGCCTGTCGCTGCAAGTATGGGCTGACCGCTTTCTCGACGACTGTGGTTACATCGTCGAACTGCGCCGCTCAGAAAAAAATCCGGAGACCTCCGAGAATCGTGTGCGCAATTTGAAGGAACTGATGGCCACGCTTGACGGCGGCCAGCCGGAATCGGCGCAACCTGCTGAACGGCTGCAATTGTTTCTGGAACAGCTCACGCTGGAGAACGAACGCGAAGAGGAAAACAAGGAGGCCGGCGACGCCGTCACGCTCATCACTATGCACAGTTGCAAGGGCCTTGAGTACCCGCACGTGCACATCGTGGGCATGGAGGACGGGCTGCTGCCGCATTCGCGCTCCAAGGTCGAGGGCACGCTCGATGAAGAGCGGCGGCTCTTTTACGTGGCCATGACGCGCGCGCGAAATGCTCTGGCGATCCACGCCAAGCCAGGACGCGGCAAGAAGGAAACGCGTCCTGACGGCTTCCTGCGCGACGTGATGAGTGTGGGCGCGAC
>JAJPKI010000053.1 GCA_021323835.1 Verrucomicrobiota bacterium
GGTTCAATTCTTGGAGCCGTAAATGTTGGAATGGTTGATGGTCATGCGCAATTGGTAAAATTACCAAATCTTTGGGGACTAACTTGGCATGCACGCTGGAGTCAAAAACTTGTTCCAAGCCCCCTGCCAACAATCCCGTAATTTTATGGCACAGTCGCTGCGCGAATAAAATCGTCTTGGATTTATTCCTTCTTCTGCGCTTTGACTTCGAGGTAAAGTTCGCGCAGTTGCTTGGATGAAACGGTTGTGGGCGAATCAGTCATCAAATCCACGCCCTTCGCCGTTTTTGGAAAGGCAATCACGTCGCGAATGCTCGGCGTGTTGCAAAGGATGGCAATCAAGCGGTCGAAGCCAAGCGCAATGCCGCCGTGGGGCGGCGCGCCGTATTTGAAGGCGTCGAGCATGTAACCGAATCGCAATTTCGTTTCTTCGGGAGAAATTTGCAGCACATCTTCAAAAACCGTTTTCTGCACCTCGGGTTGATGTATACGAATCGAACCTCCGCCGAGTTCCACGCCATTTACCACAACGTCGTAATGCTGGCCGCGAACGCGTTTGGGGTCGGTTTTCAGAAATGAAATATCTTCCGCGACGGGCGCAGTGAACGGATGATGGCTGGAATACCAGCGGCTCTGCTCGCGGTCGAATCCGAGCAGCGGAAAATCCACGACCCACAGGAAATCAAAACGGTTCGGGTCAATTGTCAGCTTGCCCTGCCCTTTCAAAACGTCGGCGCAATAGAGACGAATCTTGCCGAGAATTTCACAAGCATTGAGCCATTGGTCGGCGGCGAACAAAATCAAATCGCCTTCTTCAATTTTTAATTTGGACGTGAGCGCGGCTTTTTCCGCATCGCTGAAAAATTTTACAATCGGCGATTTCCATTCGCCATTTTCAACTTTGATGAACGCCAGGCCTTTTGCGCCGAAACTCTTGGCGTATTCGGTCATGGTTTCGATTTGTCCCTGCGTGGCGCTGGCAAGTCCCTTGGCGTTGAGCGCTTTCACGACTCCGCCATTGGCAATCGCGCCGGAAAAAACTTTGAACGTGCTGGCCTTGAATTCTTCCGTGAAATCCACCAACTCCATGCCGAAGCGCGTGTCGGGTTTATCAATGCCGTAACGGTTGAGCGCTTCTTCAAATCGCAATCGTTTGAACGGCGTGGGAATGTCCATGCCGAGCGCGGTTTTCCAAACGCGCTGGAGCAAGCCTTCGATGAGATTGTAAATGTCTTCGCGCTCGATGAAGGACATTTCGATGTCCACCTGCGTGAATTCGGGCTGACGGTCGGCGCGAAGGTCTTCGTCGCGATAGCAGCGTGCGAGTTGAAAATATTTTTCGATGCCGCCGACCATGAGAATTTGTTTGAACTGCTGCGGCGATTGCGGCAGCGCATAGAACGTTCCCGGCTCGCGACGGTTGGGCACGAGAAATTCGCGCGCGCCTTCGGGCGTGGATTTGAACAGCGTCGGCGTCTCGACTTCGAGGAAGCCCTGCTCGTCCATGAATTGCCGCGTGGCGATGGCAACTTTGGAGCGCAGTTTCAGATTGCGCGCCATTTCGGGACGACGCAAATCGAGGTAGCGATATTGCAGACGCGTTTCTTCGGCAACTTTCGCGGCGGCTTCGGGGTCGTCAATCTGGAACGGCAGCGGCTCGGCCATGTTCAAGACTTCGAGCGATTGCGTCATGACTTCGACTTCGCCGGTGGGAATTTTGGAATTGTTCGTGCCGGCAGGACGTTGACGGACTTTGCCGGTGATGCTGACGACACATTCGCTGCGCAACGCCGCCGCCTTTTCGAAAAGTTCCTTCGGCAAATCGGACGGGTCGAAAACGGTTTGCGTGCGGCCTTCGCGGTCGCGGATATCAATGAAAATGAGGCCTCCCAAATCGCGGCGCGAGTGGACCCAGCCGGTCAATGTGACTATTTGCCCGATGTGCGAGGGGCGCAGTTCGTTGCAGTGATGCGTGCGTTTCATTTCGAAAGAACGCGCATTCTGGCGTAGAAATGGCAGGATTTCAAAGCAATTATTCGAGCAAATGGATTGTTTGCGTCAAAAAAATTTGTCTCACTTGCGCCGCGCTGGCGCAGAAAATTCTTTCAACAAATTCAAAGCTGTATAATTTCTTGAAAATTCGGCTGGCACAAAAACGGCTGGTTGAATAAAAACGGGCCGTGCCTGTCAATTAAGCCGAAAGTTGAATTATGATTTACAATTCGTTCCATTCGGTTGGTTTGTATTTTTTATTTTTGATTCCCGGCTTGCTGCTCGGCATCTGGGCGCAAATCAAATTGCATCACGCCTACGGCAAATACAGCCAGGTGCCGGTGGATTCGGGAATGACGGGCGCGGAAGCGGCGCGAAAGATTTTGGACAGCGCGGGTTTGCATGAAACGCCCGTCGAAGAAGTGCCCGGTCATTTGAGCGACCATTACGACCCGACGAAACGCGCATTGTTTTTGTCGTCGGACAATTTTCACGGGCAATCGGTCGCAGCCGTGGGCGTTGCGGCGCATGAAGCCGGTCACGCATTGCAACATCAAGCGGCTTACGGATTATTTAATGTGCGCATGGCGTTGGTGCCGGTGACAAATTTTGCCAGCGTGGCGTATACAGGAATTTTGTTCCTCGGCTATTTCATGGGTTTTTTTGGAATGGCGCTGTGGATTATCATCGCAACATTTTCGGTGATTACACTCTTCCAATTGGTCACGCTGCCGGTCGAATTTGACGCGAGTCGCCGTGCGAAGGAGCAATTATTTCGCCTCGGCCTCGTTCACGAGCATGAACGCGCGGGCGTTTCGAAAGTTTTGGATGCGGCGGCGCTGACTTACGTGGCGGCATTGGTGAGTTCAATTTTGACGCTGCTGTATTACATCACGCTCGCGCGAGACAACCGGCGGTAATTTTTTTAAATAAAAGACGAACGGCGCGGAGAAAAATTTCCGCGCCGTTTTGATTTTCAAAAACCGATTGCGATTATGGCGTCGCGTATTTGCCGCGCAAATATGTTTCCACGGTTTGCCGCTCGCCAGCGGTAAGCGCGCGGTCGAAGATGAGCACTTCAGCGACGTTGCCGGTGAAATATCCGTAAGAATCGCCGCCAATTTCACGCGGTGCGAACAGCGTTGTTCTCACACCGGTCAAACCGGTGCGAACCAATGTGCCGTTGAGATAAAGTTGCGGCTGGCGCGCGCTGTAAATGGCTTCGACGTCCGCCGCATTTGCGCCGACGCTTCCGTTGTAGACGGCTACTGGCGGAATTTGGTCTGCGCCAATGCTCGGAAAATCGTATTCGTAGGCCGAAATGCCATTGGTTCCCAAAGAAATAGCCGCGCCTGCGGTGGCTGTGCTTTCTGCCGCCTGATTATCAAATAAGACATATTGATGTCCGTCCAAAACACGACCGGCAACAGCGTTGTTGGTATCTTCCGAATCAATGTGATGCGCGAGCGCCGTTTGGGCGACGAGGAAAATTGAGAAATCATTTGTGCCGGAAATGTTGGGCACGAGCATTGAACCGCCGTTGAACTGCAATGTCGGGCGACCATTGATAGTGTTCGTGACAAACAATGGTTGCGTGCCACTGGGCGTCGCGTTATTGGCGTTGCCGCTTTGGTCGGACCACTGCGAAACCTGGCTGGAAGTATTTTTAGAAATTCCAGCATCGGCTTCGAGCCAGAGCCGTAAATCGCCGGATGGAAGCGTCGCGCCGCCGGTCGTGGTTGCATTGGTTTCGTTGGAATAACCCGAATTGCCGCCCAAATTGGTCGCGCGAACGCGATAATAGTATTGAGCCGCCGCAGAAAGTCCGCCATCGAGATACGATGTGGTTGTGGCTGGAACGACGGCAACTTCCTGATAAACGCCGTCGGAATTTTGTTTGCGCTCGATGCGAAATGCTGTCGCGACGGAAGCCGGACCATTCCAGGTCAGATTGATTTGGTTGGACGAAATGTCCGAGGCCAACAACGATGACGGCGCGGCAGGCAATGCTACGGCAACACTATATTTATGATTTAAATAAGTTTCCACCGTGAGCCGTTCGGCGTCGGAAA
>JAJPKI010000040.1 GCA_021323835.1 Verrucomicrobiota bacterium
ACACTAAAGAACAAGGCGACTATTGGGTAGCCGAACGCTCGGTCATTATCGGCTGCGCGATTGCCGGGTTGTTTTTAATTTTGGCGAACCACATTGCGGAGCGTGAATTGGCCTTTCGTCGCCGGGTCGAAACGCAACTGAGCCGCGCGCTGGCGGTGCAAAAAACAATTTTTAATTCCGCCGATTACGGCATTGTCACAACAAATCCCGACGGCGTCGTGCAGACGTTCAATTCCGCCGCCGAAAAAATGCTCGGCTACCGCGCGCAAGAAATCATCGGCAAGGCAACGCCGATGCTCTGGCGCGACCCGCAGGAAATTGCCGAGCGGGCGCAAAAACTTTCTGCAAAATTGGGAATGCCCGTGCGTCCGTCGTTCGAAGCCATCGCCAAAAAAGTTCAATTCGATGAAATTGACGAAGGCGAATGGACATTTATCCGCAAGGATGGAAATAAATTCGCAGCGTCGCTCGTCGTCACGGCGCTTTCAAACGACACGGGAAATTTCACCGGATTCATCGGCATTTTCCGCGACATCAGCGTCCGCAAAAATCTCGAGGCCGAGCGCGAGAAATTGATTATCGAATTGAAAGACGCCATTGCGCAGGTGAAAAAATTGTCCGGCCTTATCCCGATTTGCGGCTGGTGCAAAAGCGTGCGCAACGACGACGGCTACTGGCAATCCGTCGAGCAATATGTCAAATCTCACACCGACGCAGATTTCACGCACGGGATGTGTCCCGATTGTCAGGAAAAATTCAAGGCTGACATCGCGCGCGCCAACAGCGGAAAAATGGTGGCCTGACAAAAGAAATTACGCGGGTTGCAAATCTGTCTTCGCTTTGCGCTGAATTTCCTCGAACATTTCGCGCGAAGATTTATCCGCGCTTTTGCCGTCTGATTTCCATGGACGACCGAAATGTTCTTCTGAAACAATTTCCGAAAGCGCAAATCTGCCGCCGTAAGTTTTATCCGGCTCTTTGCCAAATCCAATCGCCAGCAATGCCACGACTTCCGCGTTTCCGGGAATTCCAAATTCTTTTCCGACGGCAACCGGGTCAAATCCTTCCATCGGCGCCGTGTCCAACCCGTAACTTTCCGCGACGAGCATCATTGCCGTGAACGCAATCATCGTGTGACGATTCACCCAAATCGCCTGTGGCACCATTTTTTCCAAAAAGTTCGACGCCTGCTGTTTGATTTGCGGAACCATTTCCGGTTTTCCAACGCCGCGCCGCGCGCCTTCTTGAAAAATAGCGTCAATATAATTTTTCCAATCGTCTTTAATCGCGTAAAAAATCACCATGACCGGCGCTTCGGAAATTTTTTGCTGGTTGAACGCCGCCTTCATCAATCGCTCGCGATTTTCTTTTTCGCGCACGACGATAAATCGCCATGGCTGCAAGTTGTAGCCCGACGGCGCTTGTCCCGCGAATTGTAAAATCGCCTCAAGATATTCTTCCGGCACGGAATCCGGTTTGAAATGTTGCGTCGCGCGTCGGTCAAGCAGCGCTTGCATCAACGATTTCATCGCCTTGCCGTCCACGCACGTTTTCGGAAACGCGCGCGGCTTGTCTTGAAACATCGCCTTCATTTTTTCAATGCCTTTTGAAAAATTGAATTTCGCGCTCGTGTTTCTGCGCAGCGGCCATCGAATCGAACGTGCCCAGATTGCGTCGCTGTCCGGTCTTCGGATTCGCTTTGCGCGAATAAAGCCGATACTCGCCGGATTTTAATTTGCGAATCATAAAAATTATTCCGCCGACATCCAATCCCGCGCCAGGCGGTGCACTCGCGCCGAAAGCAATGAACTCCCGCGGCGAATTCTCATCGTCGTTGAACGTCCGGTGCGACGGTGCATTCTCGTTTTCGCGGCCTTTCGCGCCGATGATGAGCGATTTGTCGAACTTCTTCGCCGTGCTGCGCTTCGCATTTGCCGTGAAATCGCTCGCGTCGAGGCCGCGCCACGTCCTTCATGTTTCAATGCTCCAAGCGTGGCGCGTGCTCTCGTGCGTGAAACGTGTTTGATTCCGTCGTGTCGCCCCTTCGCCAAATCGCGTTGAGCTTGTCGCCGCACTTTTGGCGATTGACTGCGCGGTGCAGGCAATTTCACTCCGGCGCGACGCGCTTTAGACAGTCCAATCGCAATCGCTTGCTTCGTGGAACGCGCGCCATGTTTGCCTTGGCGGATATGATGAAATTCTTCGCGCACAAATTCTCCGGCTTGTGTCGAAGGTGATTTTCCCTGCCGCGCATCTTCGTGCGCCCGTTTAATCGTTTGTTGTTCTGGCATAATTCCTTTCAAGCGGCGAGCCGCATTTCGTGGATGCCTTCCTGAAATTCTTCAATCATTTTTTTGTTGAATTCAGGAATGTCCTCCGGGCGCCGACTGGTGACCAGCCCTTGATCGGTAACAACAACCTGGTCATACCATTCGGCGCCGGCGTTCATTAAATCGTTTTTGATGGATGGCCACGACGTAAGTTTGTGACCGCGCACGACGTCCGCATCAATTAAA
>JAJPKI010000299.1 GCA_021323835.1 Verrucomicrobiota bacterium
CAGGAAGACCTCGCGAAACGCGCCGGATTGCACCGGACTTACATTTGCGACGTGGAACGCGGTGCGCGAAATGTTTCGCTGAAAAACGTCCAAAAAATTTCCGACGCGCTGGGCATTTCGTTGATGACGCTTTTTGCCGATTTGTCGCCCAAGCCCGCCAACGCATCCGTCCGCGCCGACGAGTTGGTGGATATTTTGCTCGTCGAAGACAGCGGCAATGACGCCACGCTGACATTGGAAGCGATAAAAAGTTGGAATATCGGCAATCGAACTTTTCACGTGCAAGACGGCGTTGACGCGCTGAATTTTTTATTTTGCACCGGAGAATTTTCGCATCGGCTTCCCTGCGACCAGCCGCAAATTGTTTTGCTCGATTTGCATTTGCCAAAAGTGGACGGACTGGAAGTGTTGCGCCGGATGAAAGCCGACCCGCGCACGAGTTCCATTCCCGTCGTCATTCTTACCGGCTCCAAGCACGACCGCGATATCGCCGAATGCAAACGTCTAGGCGTGAAAGATTACATCGCCAAACCTGTGGACTTCCAAAGCTTCAGCGAAGTCAGCCTGCGGTTGAATCTTCAATGGGCGTTGTTCAAGCCGCTCGCATCGTAGTGGTGAAAATCACGCATACTGCGTGAAAAATGGACAGGACACAATTTCACCGCCGCTGAAGACCATTTTCTCATTTATCATTTTCATTGGAGAATTTGAAAGCGCCTTCTGATTTGCGTGACAACGCAATGCCACGCTGTTCTGACAATGCTGGCATGGCATTTACACTGCTGATTTTGCGTCACGATGAAACGCATTAGCATCACGTGGACGCGCCCCGGACGATTTCTCCCGCGCTTGCGCCGGATAACATCCAATCCCGCGCATCCTCGATGCCTCGCGATTCAACTCCCGCAACTTTTTCAGAAGGACCGGTGGGCGCTATCCGTTCAAAAATAACGATACGCCTGCTTTCTGCCAACCCCCCGGCGGTCTCTGCGCATAACAGAGACCGCTTTTTTTGAAAATGAAGAATTCTGATTACTTTGTCTTGCGGATGTAATTCAGCGGATGGTCGTCCAAAATATTTTGGTAAATGCCGGAGATGTTCGTGTGATAATAATTCACGCCGGCAAAAATGTAGAGCGGGATGACCGGCATTTCGTCCTGAATCAACATGGCTTCCGCCTGTTGCAGAATTTTCTCACGTTTTTGCAAATCGGTTTCCGAGTTGGCGCGTTCCATCAACGCATCATATTTAGGATTTTTCCAGCCGGTCCGATTGTTGCCGTCGTTGCTTTCAAAGAGCGCCAAAAAAGTGTTCGCATCATCGTAATCGCCAATCCAATCACCGCGCCCGATGTCGTAATTCAAATGTGCCGTCGCGCTTTGCCACACTCGCCATTCCACCGCGCGCAAATCCATGTTAATGCCGAGTGTGTCGCGCCACATTTGTTGCAACTCAACCGCGATGTCCTCATGCGTTTTCGAGCCGCCGCCCGATGGACCGTTGAAAATATATTCAAAGCGCGGAAATCCTTTGCCGTCGGGATAACCGGCTTCCGCCAATAATTTTTTTGCCAGCGCGGGATTGTAATCGAGTCCGGAGGGCGATGTATAATTTGCCGTGCCGTCGGGAACGATGTGCGAAACCGGCCGCTCCCCTCCTCGCGTGATTTTTTTTACGATGGCATCGCGGTCAACGGCGAGCGCGAAAGCTTTGCGGACGCGCGGGTCGTCAAAGGGTTTTCGCGTTGTGTTAATGCTGACCCAATAAGTCGCAAGGTAATCAAAGCGGTGAGCGTCGGGACGTTTCAATAGGATGTCGAGCAATTCCGCCGGCACGACTTCTTTGTCCCAAATGATGTCCACAAAACCTTGCTGGTAAAGGTCGAAGGACGTGGACGGCGAACCCATTGGCAAAATGTCAATGACGTCGGATTGCGTATTCACGGCATCCCAATAACGCGAATTTTTTTTGAGGCGAACTTTGTCATTGAGCTTCCAGTAGGCCAATTCGTAAGGCCCGCTGCTCGGCAACGGTTTGGCCATGAGCCAGCGGTCACCGTATTTCTCAATCGCTTGTCGCGGCACGACGTAAGTAAGCGCCAGCGTGCAAATGTCGAGGAAGAATGGCGTCGGCTGGTTCAATTCCACGCGGAAAGTAAATTTGTCCGGCGTCGAAATGCCGACGAACGCCGCGTTGGTTTTTCCGGCGTTAAAAGCTTCGGCATTTTTGACATAAAATAATTGTCCGGCATAAGCCGAAGCAGTCGCTGGCGCGAGCGTGCGCAGCCAGGAATAAAGAACGTCGTCCGATGTAATTGGCTCGCCGGTTGACCAAACCAAATTAGTGCGCAAATGGAACGTGTAATTTTTTCCGTCGGGCGAAATGTCCCAGCTTTGCGCCAGGCCGGGAATCGGCTGCGCAGTTTTTGGGTCCAATCGCGCGAGGCCTTCAAACATTCCGATGACGACGCGCATTTCGGGAATGCCGGTAAGCAGCGCGGGGTCGAGCGTTTCCGGTTCGCCGTTATTGACGATGACGATGTCCGCGCGCTGTTCGTGCGGCGCGCAACTGGAAATGAAAGCGATGGCGAGAATTAAAAATGCAAAACACGCCCGCGAAAATAATTTCGGAGCGCGTTTGAGAAAATCCATTGCGTTATTTTGCCGGAGAATTTGTGCTAGTCACCGGAGTCGCAGGCGTGCTGGAAGATGGAACGGTCAATGGAATTGCAGGTGTCGCGGGTGCGGTGGATGGCGCCGTGCTTTGCGGTGCGGGAGACGGAGCCATCGGCGATTGCGATTGCTGTTGTTGCAATGCTTTTTCAAAAGCCGATGTGTTGCTGCTGTGTAAATTTTCTTCGACATAGCCGAGCGCCAACGCCAGCACAAAAAGAATTCCCGTCGCCCATTTCGTGATTTTAGTCAGCGCATTGCCAGAACCCGCGCCGAAGAGCGCGTCCGCCGCGCCGCCACCGAAAGCGAGTCCTGCGCCCGCGTCTTTTTTCGGCAATTGAACCAGCACGAGCAAAATCAGAATCAAACAATCAATGACGAGAAAAACTGTCAAAATTCCTGCAATATAATTCATAGTAAAAGTTTAAATGGAATTTTTGATAATGTCAGCAAAACTTCTTGCTTCGAGCGAAGCGCCGCCCACAAGTGCGCCGTCCACGTCCGGCTGGCTCATTAATTCTTTTGCGTTGTTCGGCTTCACGCTGCCACCGTATTGAATGCGAACCTTTCTGGCCGTGGCTTCGTCAAAAATTTGCGCCAACAATTTGCGGATGAAAGCGTGCGCGTCCTGCGCCTGCTGCGTCGTCGCTGTTTTGCCGGTGCCAATTGCCCAAACCGGTTCGTAAGCGATAATCGTCTCGACCATTTGGTCTTTGGTGAGTCCGGCAAGACTGCCGCGAATTTGCGCTTCTAAAACTTGTTCGGTTTGATTTCCTTCGCGTTCGGCGAGAGTTTCACCGACGCAAACGATTGGCTTCAACGTCGCAGCATGAGCGGCAATTGCTTTTTTGGAAACGAGTGCGTCGGATTCTTTTTGATATTGCCGACGCTCGCTGTGGCCAAGAATGACGTAGCGCACGGAAAATTCTTTCAACATCCCTGCACAAATCTCGCCGGTGAACGCGCCGAAATTATTTTCGCTCATG
>JAJPKI010000165.1 GCA_021323835.1 Verrucomicrobiota bacterium
GGCCTGCTCGGTTTCTTCGGCGGCTTTTATAACGTGCCGGTCAATGCCATTATCCAGTATCGTCCTGAAGCCGACAACAAGGGCAAAGTCATCGCTGCGGCTGCATTGTTGAGCTGGATTGGAATCGCAATCGCATCAGGAGTCTATGGCGTGCTTACGGCTCTATTGCACCTGACGCCACCACAGATTTTTCTTTTTGGCGCCGTGTTGTCGCTTGCCGGAGCGATTTACTGCGTCAAGCTGATGCCGGATTCGCTTGTGCGATTGATGCTCTGGCTTGCGACGAAAAGCATTTATCGCATTCGCCTCGAAGGCCGCGATAATATTCCCGAACGCGGCGGTGCACTCTTCGTTGCCAATCACGTTGCTTATGTGGATCCGACGCTGCTCATGGCTTCGACCGACCGGAAAATCCGTTTCCTCATGCATCGCGATTACTACAACCGCTGGTGGGCGCGGCCATTTACGAAAATGCTCGGCTTGATTCCGCTCGCTTCCGACCAGGGACCGCGTGAGATGATTGAATCGCTGCGCGCGGCGGGCGACGCCGTTCGCGCCGGCGACGTTGTCTGTATTTTTGCCGAGGGACATTTGACGCGCAGCGGACATTTGGAAGAATTCCATCGCGGCTTCGAGCGCATCATGCGCGGCACGGATGCGCCGATTGTGCCGATTGCGCTGGTCGGCGTGTGGGGCAGTATTTTCAGTTACGAAGGTGGAAAATTTTTCTGGAAATGGCCGAAGCGATTTCCCTATCGCGTCACCATTCGCTATGGAAAACATTTGCCGCCAACGGCGACGCCGGACGAAGTGCGTGAGGCGGTAAAAAATCTTTTGGAAGCGCCGGCGGAAAAATGAATTGAAATGGTGCGCGGTGCAGGGTTCGAACCTGCGACCCCTTGCGTGTGAAGCAAGTGCTCTACCACTGAGCTAACCGCGCGAAATTGACAGCGTATAGCGTATTCGACATGCGCAGCTTTTCAAGATTTTCTTACGACGGAATCGCGCTGTGCCCACTCCGGATTCAAGTTCGGAAAATCCAAATTGTAATTCAGTCCGCGACTTTCCGGTCGCATCAACGCGCATTTCACAATCAATTCCGCCACGGTCGCGATGTTGCGCAATTCCAGCAAGTCACTCGTCACGATGAAATTCCAGTAATACTCGCGAATTTCGTCCTGCAAATTGGCAATGCGCGTTTGCGCGCGCTCCAGCCGCTTGTTTGTGCGCACGATGCCGACGTAATCCCACATCAACCGGCGAATTTCATCCCAATTATGCGAGACGACGACGAGTTCATCAGCATTCGTCGCGTGGCCGGACTGCCACGCGGGAATTTGCGCATCAGTTTTCGAGAATGGATTTGCTAAAATTTTTTCCGACGCGCGATGCGCAATGACCAGCGCTTCCAAAAGTGAATTGCTTGCCAGCCGATTCGCGCCATGTAAGCCGGTGCACGCGACTTCGCCAACTGCAAATAGCCCGGTGATGTCCGTTTCCCCGTCAATGTTCGTCATCACGCCGCCGCATTGATAATGCGCCGCGGGCACAACGGGAATCGGCTCCTTCGTGATGTCAATTCCGTAGCCGAGGCATGTTTTGTAAATGTTTGGAAAACGCTCAATGATAAATCGCGCGGGCTTGTGCGTGATGTCGAGCAGCACGCAATCCGCGCCGGTGCGTTTCATTTCGCTGTCAATCGCGCGAGCCACGATGTCCCGCGGCGCGAGCGATTTGAGCGGATGCACACTGTCCATAAATTCTTTGCCGTCTAAATTTTTCAAAATTCCACCTTCGCCGCGAACAGCTTCGGAAATCAAAAATGATTTAGCTTTCGGATGATAAAGGCATGTCGGATGAAATTGCACAAATTCCATGTTTGCAATCGAAGCGCCCGCGCGAAACGCCATCGCCACGCCGTCGCCGGTTGCGATGTCGGGATTTGTCGTGTAGAGATAAACTTTGCCGCAACCGCCCGTTGCCAGCAACGTCACCGGCGCGGAAAATGTTTCCACGCGATTATTTTTTTTGTCGAAAACATAAGCGCCGAGACAGCGATTGCCGTTGTTCAATCCAAATTTCCGGCTCGTAATTAAATCAATCGACAAATGATTTTCAAAAATTTCGATGTTCCGATTTTTTGAAATCGCATTGAGCAACGCACTTTCAATTTCGTGACCGGTCATGTCCTTCGCGTGCAAAATGCGGCGACGCGAATGGCCGCCTTCACGTCCCAAATCCAATTCGCGCGAGCCATCCTCGGCGCGATTTTCCGATTCGGAAAATTTCATTCCAAGCTCAATCAATTCCTGAATCCGCGCCGGCCCTTCTTCGACAATCGTGCGGACGACCTTTTCTTTGCAAAGCCCCGCGCCCGCCGCGAGCGTGTCGCGCACGTGCAACTCGAAAGAATCCTCTTTGCTCGTCACCGCCGCGATGCCGCCTTGCGCATAATTCGTGTTCGACTCCGCCCGATTTTTTTTGGTGACAATCGCCACGCGTCCGCACGGCGCGACTTTCAGCGCGAACGAAAGTCCCGCGATGCCGCTGCCTAAAATTAAAAAGTCGAATTGTTTCACGTCGGAGAAAAACTTTAACGCAAAGCCGCAAAGTCACGAAGCGAAAATGCTGTGGACTCATTTGGCTTGATAAAATCCTGAAGCAAGAGCAAAGTCGAATTTATGAAATGGCTTCAATTTCTTCTTGTTGCTTTTACAATTTCATTTGCATTAAACCTTTTTGGAACGGAACAATTGTTTATTCCATTTCTCGACCCGGCGAGCCAAAGCAACGTGGTTGTTACCGTCTCGGACTTCGGGAAAGGACAGCCTTGTCCGCCCGCATTTACAAATTCAGTTTCCAATACAAATCTGTTTACGCCGGAAGAACGACAAATGATTCAAGATATTTTTGTTAAATACAGAAACGTGACTACAAATGTTGGTCCACCCGGCACAGTTCTGGTTAATTTTTATAAAACCAATTTTATAATTCGACCAATCTATTGGATCAAAACAAATTCCATAAATACTTGGCGGACAAATGAATTGTGGGTTTCAGATTTTCAATACACAAATTCAGAAAGCAAAGAGGAAATACGATTTGGCAGCGGAATATCGGCGACATTCACAGATAAACTAAAAAATGGATACAACGCATCTTTTGCATGGGTCGGCGACGGCACATTGTTAACTGTCTCGGAGCAAAAACATGGTTTGCATGTTGGATTTGTTGCCAGATTTAGTGATTTACATCCGCAAGGAACGAGTTGGGACTATCGGCGTGCTGATTTTAGCGATGCACATCTTGAAGAATACATGCAAATGACAAATGGAATGGTTTCAGGGAAATGGTTAATGTGGAATCCTCGTGATGGCAATCTGACGTTGGAAGCAGAATCAAAAGAGCCATACGATTGGAACAACCATCGCCAAATGTTGCCGAATTAATTGGTCATATCCGCACATTATCAATCAACCGCGTTTTGCCAATAAAAACTGCGAGCGCCATTTGCGTGCCGGATTTCACAATTGAAACCGGCAGTAATATTTCCGGCTCAAAAAATTCCACGTAATCCAATTTGGCGTCCGGCTCGCACTCAACCAATTTTTTGATGGCATCTTTCAATTTTGCCGCCGGAAATGTTTTAGATTTTTTAACGGTCGCGCGCGCAATTTGAATTGCACACCAAAGCACCGTCGCCTGTCGTCGCAAATCACCAACGAGATATTTATTCCGCGAACTCATCGCCAATCCGTCGCGTTCGCGGACGGTCGGCGCGACGATTATTTTCACCGGAAAATTTAAATCCGCAACCATGCGTTTGATGATGGCCGCCTGCTGAAAATCTTTTTGTCCAAAAATTGCAACGTCCGGCAAAACGATATTGAACAGCTTTGCGACAATTGTCGTCACGCCGCGAAAATGCGTCGGACGGGACGCGCCTTCCATCGCGCGCGACAATTTTTCTTCGACGACGTAAGTCGAATAATTGGTGGTGGGGCGAGACTCCGTCGAGCCCAAATATTTTTTTGAATCAGGGCTCGAGAGACTCTCGCCCCACCGCGAATACATTTCTTTGTCCGTCGGCGTGAAAACAGCGTCGGTTCCAGCCGCGCGGCACGATTCTAAATCGCGTTTTAAGTCGCGCGGATATTTGGATAAATCTTCCGTCGGCGCAAATTGCGTTGGGTTGACGTAAATACTGACGACAACTTTTCCATTTTTACCGACACGTTTCCGCGCTTCGCGGACGAGGCTTAAATGTCCTTCATGCAAATAACCCATCGTCGGCACGAAGCCGATTTTGACGCCGGCGCGCTGCCATTTTTTGGCAAGCGATTGCATCGCGGCGACGGTTTTGACGATTTGCATTTGCCAAGAATAATTGTTTTCGGAAAACAAACAAGCCGCGCAGATTGCTCCACGCGGCTCGGGTTGAATTGATTTTGTTTAACGTTTAAATGCCAACGGCGCGCTTTGCGGCATCTCATGCGCGCACGGCTGATTGATGGGCGCATCGGGCGTTTTGTCGTTTGGCGATACGATTTTGTTCGCGAGCATCCAGGCTTCGACTTCTTCGCCGCTGATGTCGGCGAGCATTTTGCCGTTGATTTCGACGCACGGGCTCAACATCTGTCCGCTCTTCTCAATCATTTCCTGGCGTTGCAACGGGTCGTTGATGATGTCGCGGTCTTCGAACGGCAGGTCGTATTTTTTGAGGACGGCGCGGACGCCCTGGCTCCAGCCGCAAGTCGGTTTCAAATAAGCGATGATTTTCGGTTTACTCATAATTTTTAAAAATTGCTTTTCCTGTGACAATAAAGTGCCACAGTTCGCTTCTTTCGCAAAGAATTTTCACCGTTCACTACTCGCAGCCTTGCGCGCCGCCAAAACTTTTTGCGACGGAACGTAATTGGCGATGAAGTTGCGATAAAATTCCGCGAACCTTCCGGCAGCCAGCGCAGCGCGAACGTCGGCCATCACTTTCAGGAACAGATGCGAGTTGTGGACGCTCACCATGCGCAGGCCGAGAATTTCATTCACGTTCAGCAAATGCCGCAGATACGCGCGCGTGAAATGTTTGCACGCGAAGCAGTCGCAGCCCTCTTCAATCGGGCGGAAATCGGCTTTGTAGGCGCCGCCTTTGAGACCGAACGCGCCTTTGCGCGTCATGGCCGTGCCGTTGCGCGCGACGCGCGTGGGCAGCACGCAGTCGAACATGTCCACGCCGCGCGCGATGAGCTCGACCATCTGCGCGGGCGTGCCGAGGCCCATCGCGTAACGCGCTTTGTGCGCTGGCAAAAATGGTTCGGTCAATTCAATTGCCTTCAACATTTCGTGTTCCGGCTCGCCGACGCTCACGCCGCCGATGGCGTAACCGTCAAATTCCATCGGAACGAGCGCCTTCGCACATTCTTCGCGCAACGCAGCATTTGAACCGCCTTGAACGATGCCGAAAACTTTTTGTCCGTCGGCGCGCGGTTGTTCGCGACATTCGCGCGCCCAGCGAATTGTGCGCTCGACGGCGAGGCGTTGTTCCTTCGCAGGCGCGTCGTGCGGCGGACATTCATCAAAAACCATCGCGATGTCCGAGCCAAGCGTGCGCTGAATTTCCATCGCTTCTTTCGGACCGAGAAAACACAGTGAGCCGTCAATGTGCGAACGAAATTCGACGCCATGCGGTTTGATTTTTCGGATTTTGGCGAGACTGAAAACTTGAAAGCCGCCGCTGTCGGTGAGAATTGGCAAA
>JAJPKI010000280.1 GCA_021323835.1 Verrucomicrobiota bacterium
AAGTGCCATGAAAATTAAAAAAATTGCCGGTTACATTTTGCTCGGGCTAATCGCTTCGAGCTGTTCTCAAAATCAGCCAGCCGCGCAACAATCGGAATTGCCCGGCGATAAAATTGTCATCCGCGGTTCAAACACCGTAGGTGAAGAATTGGCGCCCGCGCTCATCGCGGCCTACAAAAAGGAAAATTCCAAAACGCAATTTGATTTGGAATCGAAAGGAACCTCATACGGCTTCGGCGCGCTGGTCGGCGGATTTTGCGACATCGCGGGCGCATCGCGACCGCTGAACCCGGACGAATCAGAAGTCGCTCAATCACATAACGTGCAATTGAACGATTATGTCATCGGCGCTTACGCCGTTGCCGTGGTAGTGAATGAAAAAAATCCCGTCGCCAATCTAACCAAGGAACAAGTGCGCGATATTTTTACCGGTGCAATTTCAAATTGGAAAGCCGTCGGCGGGCCGGACGCGCCGATTCATTTGTATATTCGCGACCCGATTTCCGGAACGTATCTCGGGTTCAAAGAATTGGCAATGGAAAACAAGCCTTACGCCGCCGACCCAAAAATGTTCACGACTTCGACGAATTACGCGGGAATTCTGAATGCCGTGGCTGCAGACGCGGATGGCATCGGTTATTCAGGAATTTACACCGGGAAAACTGCGGGAGCGAAATCCGTTTCCATCGGCGGAATCGAAGCAAATGCGGCGAACGTGAATGACGGAAAATATCCTTACGCACGCACACTGCATTTATTTACTAACAAAGGAAATGAACGCCCCGTGGCGATGGATTTCGTCAAATTCGTTCAATCGGCCAAAGGTCAGGACGTGCTCGCACAATTGGGCGACGTGCCGCATTCGTAAATGTTAGCGTGCCCTCTCGCCTGAAATTATTTGAGCGATGCCATATCAATCACGAAACGATATTTCACGTCGCTCTTCAGCAAACGTTCGTAGGCTTCATTGATTTTTTGTATCGAAATCTTTTCGATGTCGGCGACAATTTCATGCTCGCCGCAAAAGTTTAACATTTCTTGCGTCTCGGCCATGCCGCCAATGAGCGAGCCGGTCAAGTGACGACGCGGTGCAATCAAATTGCCAACGTCAATTGACAAATCTTCCGGCGGCAGGCCAACGTGCGTGAGAACTCCGTCGAGCTTGAGCAATTGCAAATAGGAGTTGATGTCGTGCTTCGCAGAAACGGTGTCGAGCAGGAAATGAAAACTTTTCGCGTGCTTCTTCATTTCATCGGCATTTTTTGAAATAACGACTTCATCCGCGCCGAGACGTTTCGCGTCTTGAATTTTATTTTGCGACGTCGTGAACACAACGACGCGCGCGCCAAATGCTTTCGCGAGTTTCACGCCCATGTGGCCGAGACCGCCGAGGCCGATGACGCCAACTTTTTGGCTTTTGCCAATTTTGTGAAATCGCAACGGCGAGTAAGTGGTAATTCCGGCGCAGAGCAGGGGAGCCGCGCCGGCCAAATCCAAATTCTTCGGCACGCGCACGGCAAAATTTTCGTCCACCGTAATCGTTTCCGAATATCCGCCTTGTGTGATGCCTCCGCTGATTTTGTCGTCGGAGCCAAACGTAAATGTCGTGCCGTTCAAACAATGTTGTTCGACGCCGTTTTTACAATTCTCGCAGTCGCGGCAGGAATCACACATCGGGCCGACGCCGGCGATATCGCCTTCCTTAAATTTTTTCACGCCTTTGCCGGCTTTGACGACGCGCCCGACAATTTCGTGGCCGGGAACAATTGGATATTTCGTCTCGCCCCATTCGTTGCGGACGATATGCAAATCGGAATGGCACACGCCGCAAAAAAGAATTTGGATTTGAATGTCCGTGTCACGCGGTTCGCGTCGCTGAATGGTGAACGGCGCAAGCGGCGATTTCTCATTTTGCGCAGCATAGGCTTTGGCATTAAACATAATTTTATCTCTAGCATAGCAGGGAAAAATTGCCATCGCAATTTAGCTCGCTTCGTCCGGCGCATTCGTGCAAACTGCGGCATGGCAAAAACCAAGGTGCGGCAGCTCAAACCCCTGGAAGAAGGTCAGATTTGGCGCATGGCCGAATTGAATCTTAAAGTTGAAATGGTCGGCAAATTGCTTGTCCATTACAAACTCGCCAAGCCCGACGCCGTCCGGATTCCCAATCTCGTCAACAGCAAAGCAACGATTGAGAAATATCTAAAAAAGAACAAAGCGGTTTTGATGCGCGGATAATTTACTTGCGACTTGGTTTTCCAAATGAAACCCGGTTTTATTTTTCGCAACCGCTGGATTATCTGCGCTTTTGCCGGAACATTTGCCTTGCTGGCTGTTGTCGAAGTGACAATGGGCCGCTCCTTTTTTGGTCCTGACGGAAAACCCGGGCTATGGGAAAGCAACATTTGGAGCAGCGAAAATTCTCAACGCTTCGCCGACCCGTATTCTTTCTCGCATATTGTCCATGGAATTTTATTCTACGGATTTTTGTGGATGGCCGCGCGGAAATTACCGGTTCGCCACCGTTTTTTAATTGCGCTGGTGATTGAAGCCGGCTGGGAAATTCTCGAAAACTCGCCGCTCATCATCAATCGTTACCGTGAAGCAACCATTTCGCTCGGTTACGTCGGCGACAGCGTTTTCAATTCCATGAGCGACGTGCTGATGATGTCGCTTGGATTTTTATTTGCATGGCGAATGCGTCCGTGGCTGACCATCGCAGCGGTGATGGTGATGGAAGTTGGCTGTGCGCTTTGGGTGCGCGATAACCTGACGCTCAATATCATCATGCTGATTCATCCTGTCGAAGCCATTAAACAATGGCAATTGGCCGGAGCGCCGCATCCATAAATAAAATCGGGCGTAAATGCGTTGAATTACGGATTCAATTCGTAATTCAAAAATGACAGGCAATAAATTGACGCCGTCTCGACGCGCAAAGTCAAATTGCCGAGCGTCATCGGCAATGCGCCGGAATTTTCAATTGTTTTTAATTCGCCCAAAGTAAAATCGCCTTCCGGCCCAATCCAAACAGCGGCTGATTTTGGCAAGTGTCCATTTACTTTTTGGAATTCAGAAATAATTTCGCGTGGATGACGGCGTTCCGTTTGCAGCGAACCGACAAGTGACAAATCGAATTTTTCTTTCTGCGCCAAAAATTTCTCGATTTCCATCGGTATTTCAATTTTTGGCAGCCACGCCGCGCCGCATTGTTTGATGGCTTCAACCGCAACCTGCTGCCATTGCTCGCGTTTGTGATTGCGTTCATCTTCGCTCAATCGCGTGACGACCCGGTCCGTCAACAGGGGAACAACGCGCCGTGCGCCTAGCTCAACGGATTTTTGAATGATGCTCTCAATGATTTTTCCTTTCGGAATCGCCACGAGCAACGTGATGGAGCAGGGTGGAGCAGCGACGGAATTTCTTTTTTTCACCCGCACAAAAATTGAATCGCGAGAAGTATTTTCAATTTCGCAAATCAACTCACCCCTCGCACCATCGAGAACGACGATTTCATCACCGCGCTTCAATCGCAGCACATGCAGCGCATGGTGCGCTTCGCGTCCGGCGAGTTTGAACGAATCGCCTGTGCAATTTTCCGGGGGTAAATAAAAGCGATGCGGCATTTATTTAAAAAAACTTTTAGCTTTCTCGAAAAAACCTTTTGAAATTGGATTCACATCTTCGTCGCACAATTCGGCAAATTCACGCAATTTGGCTTTTTGCTCCAAATTCAAATGCGACGGCACTTCCACCAGCGCGCGCACGTGCAAATCACCGTGCCCGTGGCCTTGCAAATTTTTTATGCCTTTGCCTTTGACGCGGAAAACAGTGTGTGATTGCGTGCCGGCAGGAACTTTAATCGTCGCTTCGCCATCGAGCGTCGGCACTTCAATTTCCGCGCCGAGGGCGGCTTGCACAAAACTAATGGGAACTTCGCAAAGTAAATCATCGCCATCGCGCTGAAAAATTTCGTGCGGCTTCAAATGCAACACGACATATAAATCGCCGGTCGGACCGCCGCGCAATCCGGCTTCGCCATTGCCGCCGGAACGCAGCCGATTTCCCGCATCCACGCCGGCGGGAATTTTTAATTTAATTGCGGATTTTTTCTCGCGACGCCCTTCGCCATGACAAGATTTACACGGCTTTTCCATAATGCGTCCCGCGCCTTTGCAGTTCGGGCACATTTGCGCGATGCTAAAAATGCCGCGCGACATCAAAACCTGTCCGCGTCCGCCGCAAGTGTTGCACGTCTTGACGCCAGAACCTTTTTCCGCGCCGCTGCCGCCGCAAGTGTCGCACTTGTCCAGTTTGCTGACGGAAATTTCTTTCTCGCAGCCGCGCGCGGCTTCTTCGAGCGTGATTTCCAAATCGTAACGCAAGTCGTCGCCGCGTTGCGGACCCATCGGGTCGCGCCCGCCGCCGAATAAATTTTCAAAAATACTTCCGCCACCCCCAAAAACATCGCGGAAAATTTCGAAGGGGTCATGAAAACCGCCACCGCCAAATCCTGCGCCTGCTCGCTGGCGCGGGTCAAACGCGGCGTGGCCGTATTGGTCGTAAGCGGCGCGGCGTTGCGGGTCGCTCAACGCCTCATAAGCTTCGCCGAGCTCCTTGAATTTTTCCTCGGCATGGTGGTCGCCGGGATTTTTGTCAGGATGAAATTTTACCGCGAGCTTGCGATAGGCTTTTTTAATTTCCTCATCGCTCGCGGTTTTGGCTATACCGAGAATTTCGTAGTAATCGCGCTTAGCCATTGAATTGAGTCACAATTCTGAAAATTATTTCGCCGGTTTCTTGGCAACAATCACCGCCGCCGGACGCAGCAAACGTTCGCGCAATTTGTAACCCTTGCGCACTTGTTGCACGACGTTGCCTTCCGGAACATCGGTGGCTTCCTGTTGTGAAATCGCTTCGTGCAACGTCGGGTCGAAGGGTTTGCCGGTCGCATCAATTTCTTCCAGGCCGGCTTCAACCAAAACATCTTTCAATTGCTTTTGAATCATCGCAACGCCGGATTGCAGCGATGAAATACTTTTGTCTTTTGAATTTTGCGCGGCGGCTTGCGCCATTTCAAAATTGTCGAGCACCGGTAATAATTTCTGAATCAGCGCCATGTTCGCAAATTGAATTGCTTCCGTTTTTTCGCGGGCGGCGCGTTTGCGGTAATTTTCCAAATCCGCTGCGACGCGCAACCAGTTGTCCTTGAATTCATCAGCCTTTGCGGCGCGATTTTTCAAATCGTCAATTTGCTCCGGCGTCAGCGGCGCGGGAACGACCGGTTCGTTTTCTGCCGACTCGACAGCGATATTTTTTTCGTTATGTAATTCAGTTTTGTCCATGTTTCATCAATTCGAGCAGATAAAATAACTGAAAATGGCTTGGCCAGCAACTTTGTTACGCAGGCGACATCTTAAAGTGCGAACGAAGCTAAAGCCCGCTGCGTATTGCGTTATTTCGGCGAGACAATTTTTTGAAATTCCGGCAAATCGCGGATGCTGTCGAAGCGCGCATCCAGGCGATTGGTGGCGGCGAGGTCGCGGGCGTTCGGGTCGGCCTTGAGACGTTTAGCATTCAAATCCATCGCCGTTTTCAATTCGTCGAGCGACGCATTGGTTTCACCGCGGACTACTTCGATGGCGGCGAGGTCGTAATGCGCTTCGGGCTGCTTTGGGTCAATGGCGGCTAACTTCTTGAGCGCGGTTTCCAATTTTTCCATGTCGCCCACGCGACTGTAAAATTGCGCGAGACCGGCAATTTGATTGTAATTGATGGCCGAGTTGGTCAACGCTTTGTTCAAAGTTTCGGTGGCGCGTTGCGTGTCCTGCATTTCAAAATAAGCGCTGCCGAGCGCCAATAAATTCTGGACGTCTTCGGGATGCTCACGCGCCTTGACTTCCATTTGCTGGACGTCACCGAGAATTTTTTCGCGCGCGCCGTATTGTTTTTTAATTTCCATGACCTGATTGATGATGTCGTCCATTTGCGTGTTGTAAGGGTCAAGCTTCTTGCACGTTTGCGCAACAAGCAGGGCATCGTCAAAACGGTTGAATTGATAAAGGAAATTCACGTAACGCACGACCGTTTCCGGGCTATAAGGACAAAACGCGAAAGATTGTTTAAACGCATAATCGGCTTCTTTGTAAAGCTGGCTGATTTCCATGTCCGTCTTCGGGCGATAAATCATGTATTCATCCGAGACGTGCGTCATTTCGGTGGGCAAGAGCAGTCGCAAACGCCACGCATACATGCCGGCCTGCGAATCGCGCAATTTGGAAAACGCTTTTTGCGCGTCGTCGTCGCGGAGGAATTTCAAGTCGCCTTTAAAATTGCTGTAATCGTGATTGAGATAAACTTTTTGAACGAAGTTGGTGCAAATCTCACCTACGCTCGTGGTGTCGGTGATGACATTGGTCCCGATGGTCCGCTCGCAGTATTTGTTCCAGAATTCGTGGTCGCGTTTGAGCACGTCTTCCGGCAACGATTGCAACGGTTGGCGATTGATTTTCATGATGATGCCGTAGGGCGTTTCATACGGATACATCCATTCGAGTGGGAAACTTTCTTCGACGTAAAATTCATTTGTCGGATTTTTGTCGAAAATAACTTTGCACAACAGGCCGTTAATCATCATTACCGCGACCTGGCCGGAAACACTGACGCGCCCCGCATCGTCCACGTGAACATCCTCGCCGGGTTGCAACCGGCCGAGTTGCTGGCGGCGCGCGACGTCTTCAGTGTAATCGCGAAATGCTTTTTCGGAATCTTCCGGCGACGGAATATAAATTTCCGCCGGCGGATAAACGCCTTCGGCGCGGCGCTTGGCCTCTACTTTTGCGCCAAACTTTGTCAGCGGCTGGTCAAGTGATTTATCAAGCAAACCGGAAAGGCCTTCAACGATTGAACTGCCGGAATTTCCTTTGCCGCAATCCGGGTCGTTGACGGTCATGACGACATTGTTGCGATTGCCAAGACCGGCAGTGCAGGCAACAAAACGGAAGAACCGGCTGAAAAACGGCGGGTCAATTTGCGCGCTGCGATAGTATTGCGAACGCAAATAATCCAAATACGTGCCGTCGGCCAGCGCGTTTTGTGTGATGAGATACACGTCGCGCCGGTCGAAATTCGGGTCCATCGGCTTGCACGACGCAGGCACGAAACTTTCGCAGAAAATCATGTAAGTGGGATTGAAACGCCCTGGGTCGGTGCCGCCGAAAAGAATCGTGTTCCGGTCCATTTCGGGGTAAGTCAATTTTCCTTTGACTGGGTCTTTGAGCATTTGCTCGCGTAATTTCGGGTCGTAACTGAATTTTCCATCCGGCCCTTCAAAGGGCGGCGTGAACATATCGTGCCCGAACCAAAAACCGAACCAGTGATTGCGCTCTTCACCTTTGGCCCAGTGCGAGAGGCCGGAGTAAAGCGGCGTCAGCGTGAACAATGCGAGCGTGATGGCCAGCGGCGCGCGATTTTTGTAAGCGAACACGCTGCCGATAAAAGCGAAAACCGCCAGCACAAGAATCAATGCTCCGATAACCGGCGAACTGTATTGGTGCGGCGCAAAAATTCGCGGCAGCGCGCCGAAGACCTGGCCGACGCCAAATCCATCGCGCAAGAAAAACGCAAAGATAATGGAAAAAAGCAAAAACGCCGCCGCTACGGCGCCAAACATGAGCAAATAAAAATTGTCATCCGGCGTCGTTGCAGCCGACGAATTGGATTTGATTTTCAAAAACAATTGTGCCGCCAACGCTGCCATCACGAATGCCACGGCCATTGATAAAAAGAGCAGTAAAATATATTTGTAAGGCAACAACCCCGCGCCGCCGTAAAAGGTCATGCTCACGCTGTCATAGAGCAGCGTCATGGCCGGAATAATTGTCACCGCACCGAGCGTCAAAGCCATCGGACGAAAATTTTTGTAATGCGTCGCCATGTAGGCGGACATCAACGCCAGTCCGTAGCCAATCATGATGGCGACGATGCCGTGCGACGCGGTGAAGAAGACTTTGTTTTCTTCCGCCGATTGCCGGTCGGGCGTTGTGTTCATCACAATCGTCAAAAGAATTCCGACGCAGAGATAAATTGCCGAGAGACCGATGATCCAGCCGCGCTCGCGTTTCTGCATTTTGAAAATGAACAAGAAGGGCAGCAGCGCCACGAACAAAAATACCCAGCTATACGAACCGGAAAGGCCATTGATGAGCAAACCGAGTTGCTGAAAAAAGCGGCCGTATTCGCCAAGAGGATTTACCGGATGCGCGCTTTCGTATTGGCCACGTGTGAACGCATGGAAAAATCCTTCGACCGTGCGCGGATAACCCCATTGCATCGGCGGAACGGTCATGCCAGAAATCGGTTCGTAAAAATAAAATCCTGCGCCAAGAATCCAGCAAAGTCCGGCCAGCAAAACACCCGCCCATTCCGTGCCAAGCGATTTTGTTTTCATGCTCAACCAAAAACAAACTGCAATTGAAGTCAATCCGACAACGTGGAAAATCGCTTTGAACATCGGATCCAAACTGTCGTAAGCTCCAAGTTTGCCCGCTGCTGACGCAAATACGACGAGGATGTAAATGATGCTGTTGCCGAGCATTAAATCGCGACCGAGGCGCGTATTGGCCAGCGCGATGGTTGCTTCAATTCCCATTGCCGCCACGAGCATCGTCTGGTGAATCGTAAAACACAGCCCGAAGAAAAACATTGCGACGTAAAGATAACGCCTTTGTTGCGGCGCATAAATCCAGCGCATCAAGCACGCCGCCACAAGCATCAGCCATGGCACGTCGAAAACGGAAATACGGTTGATGACCACCGATTCCTTCCACATAAAATCATCAAAGCCCAAAAGCAATCCCGCCGTGACACCGCACACGATGCAAATGGCATTTTCCCAATTGCGATTGAGCGTGTTGTTCAAATCCTGGATGCCTTCAATCAACATGCTGCTGCCGCGCGAAACCATCAGGCCGACGAGGCCGCAGGCGATTGCCGCCGCAAATGATTCGCCCACTTCCACGCGCCACGTCACGCTGCCCCACGGCAACAGCGTCCAAAAATAAGAATAGATTGACCAAAACGG
>JAJPKI010000266.1 GCA_021323835.1 Verrucomicrobiota bacterium
ACTTCGCCCGCGAAAAATAATCCGGGACAAATTTTGCTCTCCATCGTCTTGAAATTCACTTTGCTTAATTTCACGCCGCCGCAGGTCACGAATTCGTCCTTGTTCAAACTTTTGCCGGTCACGGAAAATTCCGAGCGCAACAATTGCTGAATCAATTTGTTTTGCATCGGACGCGGAAACGCTGACCAACGAATTTCCGGCGTGACACCTGATGCGAGAACTAATTGTTCCCACAATCGCGATGGCAACGGTGTGACAGGCAAATTGAAAATTAACTTCGCGCCTTGCGAATCGCGACGCGCTTGAAATTCTTTCACCAACTGTTCTTCGCGCAAATGCGGGAGCCAGTTGATGTGAAGCGTGAACCGATAATTCTTTTCATGTAATTCGCGCGCGCCCCATGCTGACAAGCGCAAAATGACCGGCCCACTTAATCCCCAATGCGTCACGAGCAACGCGCCTCGCTCGCGGAGTTTGCATTCGGCGACTGAGGCTTCGACATTTTCCAGCGAGACTCCCGCCAATTCTTTTAGCCATGGCGTTTCGATATGAAATGTGAACAGCGAGGGCACGGGCGATTCCAAAGTGTGCCCGAGTGAAACCGCCAATTGTCCGAGCGCAGGTGTGCGGCAGCCGCCGGTTGCCAGAAGTAATTTATCAGACGATAAATTTTCGCCGCTGGAAAGTGTCAACGTAAATCCGCCGCTGGAATTTTTTTCGACGCGTTCAACGCTGCAATTGGTTCGCAGTTTAATTTTTGCGGCGCGCGCCGAATTGAGCAGACAATCAACAATTGTCTGCGACGAATCGGTGACGGGAAACATTCGTCCGTCACTTTCAGTTTTCAATTCCACGCCGCGTTGCGCGAACCATTCCACCGTGTCGGACGCGGAAAATTGTTTGAACGGCGCAATCAGCGCGCGTTCGCCGCGAGGATAGCGCGTAATGAATTCGCGGTCGTTGAACAGCGCGTGTGTGACGTTGCAGCGTCCGCCGCCGGAAATTTTTACTTTGTGCAGAAACTGCGACGATTTTTCGAGAATTAGGATTTCCGCATCGCGATTTGTCTCCGCGCACGCGAGCGCGGCGAAAAATCCCGCCGCTCCGCCGCCGACAATCACGATGCGCCTTGAATTCATTTCGGCGACGATACAAAAAGTCGTCGCGCCGAAACAGAATTAACCGCGCGGAAATGATTCATGGACTTCTTCGCCGCGATGAACGACACTGGTCATGTCACGTTCAGTCACACCACGTCCCCGTTCGAGACAAACCATTTTTTATGAACAGAAAGTCAGCAACCGCCGCCGTCGCCGAATTGCCTTCGGTTGAAGAAACCGACCAGCAACGCTTCGAGCGCATCCTGTTGCGCGCCGAATTCAAAACGTTGAAAGCCGTGCTCGACAATCTTGGCAAAGACACTGCGGCGCTAAATGCGGCGCTCATCACCACGAATTCCTACCAGATGTTTCTGGGCAAGCTCGGTTATCGCATGGTTATCGAGAAACAAATCCACGAGAACGATTGCTATTCGCGGCTCGGCCCGGCCGGCGGCATCCGCGCCGTGTTGCCTGTGCATGACATGGCCACTTACAGCACGCTCGTCACGCTTGTGAATTTCAATTCCACGGTCACCACCACGACCAAATCCATTGATTACTACGACCATCAATTGGCGGAATTCAAAACGCAGTTGATGAACCGGTCTGGAAACGTCGGGTGAATTTCCTATTCGCCACCTTCCATGTGGAAATACATTGTTTGCAGCGCAATTTTTCCCGGGCCGGTGAAACGATTCCAAACCAATTGCCCCGCGCTGGCGAATAATCCCGTCGAAAGTTTTTGGAACATCGTTTGCATTTGCACCGTGCGGTCTTTGTAAATCCAGCCGCCCGGTTCGATGTCAATCTGCTCGCCATGCCCGAGCGTCACTTCAAAAACATTTCCGAAACCGTGCAGCCATAAAATGCCTTCGTGCTGCGGACATGAAAAGGTATCAATGAAAAATCCCGTGCCACCGAGCAGCATGTTCGCCGCGCCGCGCACGCGCTGGAACGTGTATTCCACGTTGTCCGTCGCCGCGAGCCATTGATGCTCGCGCACGTCCACACTTTCGCCCGGTTTCAAATGCAAGCCGAACACGTGGCCCGCGCCGTCGCGGCTGAACGCAATTCGTCCCGGCCCGTTTGCGCCTGTGAGGAGAAATGGCATCCCCGCGAGCATTCGCTTGAACGCGCCTTTCATCGGGCGCAACGCGATTTGCACCGCCGGGTCTTTCCAGAGCAAAATGTGATGCTCGAAGTAAACGCCGACGTTGCTCAATTCCAAATGCAGCGCCGGCACCAGTTCGCCCTCGATGTGATAAGTCACGCCGCCGAAAGTTTCGTTCTGCACGTTGGTGGTCAATTGAATGGGGACAGCCATAATTTTAATTTGGTTAAGGTTTTAAGTTCCGGCGAAATTTGAACGCTGCGCGGCTTCGACGTCAAGATTATCTCTTGCATCCATTGAATCATTCGCAAAGCTCCTGACATCCTCCGCGCCATTACGGATGTAACGCCCTTTTCCCTGACTTCAGAAACTCAATTCCTGATGTTACAAACGAGCCAGCCGATGGCGGAGAAAATGAAGAACAATCTTAAGAGGCGGAGGAACATATAATTCCGGACAGATTTTATGGTTGGCAACGTCCCAAGCGTTCTTCAATTAACGCAAATGTTTTCCATCTTCCTGTTTCAGTCCAATAGGTGACGTCTTGCTCAATGAAAAGCCACTTCATTAATTTCAAAGCTCGCTCAATCTGCAAAGTGTTTTGGCAATGTGGCGCCAATTCTGCAACCAATGGACTGATAGGCTCGCAATTAAAAACTTTCCAAACGACGTTGCGAATTCTTTCTGCCAAAATCGAATTACCTGCAATGCACGTTTCCAATTCTTGAACAAGAATTTCGTGCGAAGGCGGTTGAGGATTTCCGGTTGTTCGCGCCAAATTAAAATTTTCGCAGCGAATCACAAAATCACATCCTTTGTTCTTGAATGCCGGGCGATTTAAATAAATGCGTGAGCCATCTTGAAGTGTTTCGACATTGTAACGATATGTAATTCGATTGCCCGGTGTCCCGGGTTGCTCATCTCGCCAATATCCAAGCATAGTTGCCCGAATATCTGCACGGTCTTTGCCTTCAACTGTTATGTTTAGTTCCGGCATATTGCTTCTGTTTGTTTGTTCATCACCACTAATTCATTTACCGCTCCGCGTTTTGAGCCGTCGCAATTGATAGCGCGACGCGCTTGAACGGTGTGAATTTGAAAATCGCGATACAATTTGCGAATGAACGGCGTGTCGGAATTGGAAAGCATCACGCGCACGCCGCGTTGCGCGGCGTCGGCAAATCGGGCATGCAACTCCAATTGTTCGCCTTCGCCAAAATCTTCTTTGGTGTAGGAAGTGAAATTGGCCGTGGTTGAAACGGGATAATACGGCGGGTCAACGTAAATGAAATCGCCGGTGCGGGTTTCGGCAAATGTGCGACGGAAATCTTGAACCTCTAAGTGCACGCCTTCGAGCGCGCGGCTAGTAGCCAAAATATTTTCCTCGTCGTAAAGGCCGGGATTTTTGTTCGAGCCGACGGGCACATTAAACTCACCGCGAGCATTCACGCGCCAGAGTCCGTTGAAGCAGGTGCGGTTCAAGAAGACGAAGCGCGCGGCGCGCTCGACGTCGCTCATGCCGCGCGTGTCCTTCGCGCGCACCTCGTAGAACAGATCCCGATCGTGGCGGTAGCCGGACAGGGCGGCGATGACGGCGCCCACGTCCGTCTGCAGGGCGCGGTAGAGGGCGACGAGCTCGTCGTTGCGGTCGCAGAGGATCGCGCGTTCGAAGGAGCGCAGGCCGCGCGAGCGCTCCGAGGCGAGCGCGAAGAAGAGCG
>JAJPKI010000254.1 GCA_021323835.1 Verrucomicrobiota bacterium
CGCCTTTTGCCGTTTTGCCGTTTTCAAAATCCACGATTAATTTGTTGATTTGGTCGGACGCCATGACTTCGCCGCCGGGAGAATCCACTTTGAGAATGACGGCTTTGACGCGATTGTCATCGGCGGCGCGATTCAATTGCGCGCGAATCACATCCACCATGTTATTGCCGGCCTGGTCGGCTTGATGGCTGGTAATAATTCCATCAACGGTGACGATGGCGATTTTGTTGCGCGCGCCGTTGTCGCGAACCAGAGCTTCGTCCAGTTTTGGTCCGGCTTCGCGCAACGAACGGGATGCAAAGCCATTGTTAAATCCGCCGGGTGTGAAATTCCCAATCGCGTGCGAAATGGCTTGGGCAAAATTGCCGAGCAAACTGAACGCAAGCAGCACAATTAAAATGATGGCAAAAATCATCCAGCCGCGGCTCTTGCGCGGTTTGGACGGTTGCGGCGCGGCGATGACTGGCGGCGGCGTCAATGGCGGAACATCACCGGTGGGAAAATTTGTATCCATAATGCGCGGAAACTAACGCAGAACTTCCAGCGGAGCAAGGCAGATTGCTGCGCTTTAGACAGGATTTACAAAGTTCACGATTCCGGTTTGCAGAAATTCAAACGCAATTATGCAACCGAAGAGCCTTGCGATTTCGTCTCCTGCATTTAATTATCGAGGCGTTTAGCCGCGCGCGTCTTTGGCTTCCAGTTTCTGCCACGCCATGCCGTAGTAGGCGATGAAGATGAAGCAGAGCAGCGGCATGAGAAAACCGATGCGCATGCCGTAATTGTCCGCCAGCCATCCCATCCACAACGGCATGATGGCGCCGCCGACGATGGCCTGCACGATGAATGAAGAAGCAATCTTGGTTTTTTCACCCAATCCATGAATGCCGAGCGAGAAAATTGTCGGATACATGATGGACATGAAAAAGAAACTTAAAAAGAGTCCGGCGACCGACCACCAACCCCACGCATTCATCGCGAGAATCATCATGAAAATGTTCAACACGGAATAAAGCGCGAGCATCATATGCGGACGGAACACGCGCAACGCAAAACTGCCGGTGACGCGTCCAAGCAGGAACAAAATAAATCCGCCAAATGAAAGCAGCACGGAGCCGCCGCGGTCGGTGATGCGATATTGCGTTGAGTTGAGATATTTACTGCGGGCAAATAAATCGGCGGAATAGGTGTCCTCAAGAAATCCGCGGTTCGCACGCACCAGCGCTTCGCCGGTGGCATTGGAGTCAACGAGTTTGCGCTGGTCGTCGGGCAACGTCATGTTGCTGGCGCGAACGGCAGTGAAAAGCCCGTCGCCTTGCAACACTTGATTCATGTCTTTTATAAACGCTGATTTTTGGTCGTTGGTGTTGGCAGCGGTTGTGTAATTGGTGTCGCTGGAAATTTGGGTCCAGATGAATGCGGAAACCGGTTTTGTTTTCGGGTCAGCATCATTTTGCAATTTCGCGGCAAAGGCGGAGAGATTTGTGATGTCGCCGGCGGAGAACAACGCCGCCGAATAGGTCATCTGTGCCGGCGGCAGGCGAAGGACATTATGCAAACCATTCGCAAAACTTTGAAGACCATTCGCTCCGCGCTGACCCAACGTGGGAGTGTCGGTGGCAACGTAATTGATGAAGAAACTGAAAATACCTGTTTGCGCGGCGACGTAAAGAAATTGCGCGAGGACGGCGAGAACGAAGTGCGAACGTTTCCATAGTGGTTTGCCGACCGCGACACCGCCCGTAACGGTGGATGCAACTTTGGTTTCCTCGGCATTTTTTACGTCCGGCACTTTGCTGATAATGAAAATGAATGCGATAATGGCGACGACGACAGCCACAATCAAATAAGGTTTATATAAATCGGCGTTGCTGGTGATGGGTTCGCCGGTTGAGGACAAAACGAAGAAGCCGCCGAGAATCGGCCCGATGACCCAGCCAATGCCGTTGGCACTTTGCGCGAGATTGATGCGTGCAGCACCGGATTCCGGCGGGCCAAGCACGGTGGTGTAAGGATTGGCGACAGTTTCCAAACAGGTTAGACCGGCTGCCAAAACGAAAAGTCCGAGCAGAAACGACCAGTAAGTCCCAATGTGCGTCGCCGGAATGAACCAAAACGAACCGAGCGCGACCAACGACAAACCGATAATGATGGCGCCTTTGTAACCAAACCGAACCGCCAGGAGGCCGGAGGGAATGGCCATGAAAAAGTAGCCGAGATAATTCGCGGTCTGGACAAACGCCGATTGTGTTTTGGAGATATGAAGCGAATCCTGAAAATGTTTATTGAGCACGTCAATCATGCCATTGCACGTTCCCCAAAGGAGAAACAGCGATGACACCAGAAGGAAAATAAAGGCATAATTTTTTCCGTCAGCGGTGCGAAACCAACTGGTATTTTTGCCGGAAGATTGATTGGACGTAGTCGGTGTAATCATATTTATGAATCAAAGGTTGACCGTCAGCAAATGCTCAATTGCCATGAGTTTGTTTGTCCTGTGAACGGCGTAATAATCATTCCTTTGCCGTAAAATTGGCAAGAAGAATTTTTGAAAATCGCAAAGGTTATTGACACGTTAAATCTGCAAATTGTTTCATAATCTTCTTGATTTATTTCTCCAATCGTGAGAAAAACGCGCCGGAGTCGGAAAACAAATCAACTCGGGAATTAATATGAAAAAAATTATATCTACCGTGGTTAACTTGCTTGTTCTTCTTTTTATTCTGTCAGCGCCTCAAGCAAAAGCCTATTCGACATCGGATCTTTTGGAATATACCAATTGGGAAAACGGATGCACTGAAAGAGGCATTCTGTTAATTCAAAGTAACGTTATTTACGGGACAATGCATGATGAAGGTCCTGGTGAAACTACCAGAGATACTGATGGAACTGGTATAATCTATCGAATGAATATTGATGGCACTGGCTATACAAATCTTTATGCTTTTTCAGGGGATCCTAGCTATACGAATTTTGACGGCGCGAGCCCTTCAGCGGGACTAATTATTTCAAGCAACGTCTTGTATGGTGTGACAGAATATGGTGGAACAGGCACAAATGGGATTGATTATGGAACAGTATTCAGGCTCAATACAGATGGAACATGTTTTACAAATCTTCATAACTTTATTTACACGGATGGAGCGTCACCAAGCGCGGAATTGACATTGGTTGGCAATGTTCTTTATGGAACGACTAAATACAGTCGAAATGGGAGTGGCACGATATTTAAAGTCAATACTGACGGAACCGGCTTTAGCACGCTCTATGAATTTTCAAAATTTTACGATACCAATAACAATTACATAAATACCGATGGAGGCTATCCCAGTTCTCGATTGATAGTATTGGGGAATACACTTTATGGCACAACCTTTGTAGGGGGATCAAATAGTTTTACTGGATTTACCGGATTCGGAGAAGGAGTTATTTTTAAAATTGATACCAGCGGTGCAAATTTTCATGTAATACACAATTTTTCACTGCCGACTTTCAGTAATGGAGGCAATGGTTTTGGTTATGGATATACCAACAGCGATGGTTTCTTCCCGAATACGTTAACCGCATACAGCAATGTATTATACGGAACAATGACACACGGTGGTTATTGGAATTGCGGGATACTGTTTAAAATTGAAACCAATGGAAATTTCACTGACTTGTGTGATTTCGCAGGAGAATTCTCAGGAGAAACACATGCGTATGGCAATTTAGCCATAACCAATAATGTGATTTTTGGATGTTTGGATGATGAAATTGGAACACTTTTTTGGACAGCAACTGGCTCAAATTTATTATACAGAATCAATACTGATGGAACACATTATCAGTCACTTTGTGGTTTAAGCGGATTGACCGTCGCCAAAAGCGGTTTGGTTATATCGGGGCATACTTTATATGGGTTGGGTGGCATGAACCTCATATATACTTTTTACTCAGGCTTTAGCGAAGTATTCGCAATGGATCTTACGCCACCGCCGATTGTGTTAAGCGCCAACCAATCCAATTACACGTTTGAATCGGGCATGACATATTACATTTCCAATTCCATTTCCATTTCCGGCACGACGACGATTCAAGGCGGAGCTGTTATCAAATATGCGCCCGGCACAAGCATCACGGTGGAAGATGTGGATTGCCAAACCACTTCCAACAATCCCGCTATTTTCACGGCTCGCGATGACGACACCGTCGGCGTAACACTTTCCGATTCCACGCATTCACCATCGGGCTATTATGCAAATTCTGCATTGGTGATTGAAAACGACACGTTCTCACCTGTGCATGATATAAATTTCAATTACGCGGATTTGGCGCTACAACTTTATAATTTCGGCGATTCGGTCACATATTCTCTCAAAAATCTACTCATGCAGAATTGTGGCGGTGGCTTCGATTATGAAGGCAATTCTGGCGATTCGATAATGGTCACCAATTTGACAATGACAAATTGCGGTTCGATTGGTGGAGGCTATTTCATAAATGGGGAGATTCATAATTCAACATTTGTAAACGTTGACGGCCTTGTATCAGACGATGGCGGTTACGGTTTCAATTCAGTTAATTTTAGTTATTGCACGCTTTCAAATGTGACGCTGTATGGATTTTGTGTGAATATCGGTGGGGACCATAACGGATTCCACAATTGTAGTGATTATTTTATAGAAACCGATGGCTGGGGTAATAATCCCGACGTTCATGGCTCGGACCATTTCGGCTCAAATTGGTATTATTATTAACCATTTCAGCCATTTTGCTGAAAAGCGCGTTTTTATTCGATTTTCCGCATAATTCGTGACTCCGAAAATGATTTTTGGAGTCACGAAAATCATTTTAGGCGTCACCAAAACCTTTTTTGCCCCCACCGGAAACCTTTTGGTCGGGGCTAAACCCTTTCCAGTCGGGACTGAAGGAATGTTTGCTCCGGCCAGAAATCTTCCCGTCCGGACCGGAAAACTTTTGGCCGGCACCGGAACAATTCCAGCGGGGACTGAACAGGGTTTTTGTCCCGACCCGACACATTTTTGCCCCGACCGAAGACGTTTTTGTCCTGACTAAAATGCCTTTTGACGTCACAAAAATTTCGACCGTTGGAATTCAATAACTTACGGCAGAGCGATTCCAAAATTCGTTCGAAATTATCATTGCCGGATTTTTTGCAGGGATGATAAAACCGTAGGTGATTCTTTCGGCATGGTGTCGGAAGCATCAAATGGAACCGGCAGCTATGGCGAACTACGACACAGCGGGTCTGACGTATGACAGCGGCGTGCTGTATGACGCGACATTTCTGCCAACAGGTCGGAGGAAAAAAATTATGCCCAAGGTTAAATTCAGTCTGGACGGTTTATCGGATGCACAAGTCATCCAGCGATGCACGAGTGCAAAAACGGCGTTGACGGGAAATGCGGCGTTCACCACGCCCATTCCATCGCTGACGACATTCGGCGGGTTAATCACCACGGCGCAAACGAAATTGACGACGTCGGATAACGCGGCCATCGCCTCTAAACAGGCCACAGCGGACAAAGACGACGCGATCGCGGCGTTGAAACAGGCGGCGTCACAATTGGCGACTTACGTGGAACTCACCGCTGCGGGTGATGAAAATAAAATCATGAGCGCGGGCATGGACGTGCGCGCATCGCGCGTCCCGGCCAGCGCGCCAGGCACGGTGATGAACTTGTCTATCACGGCGGGTGACAATGCAGGTGAATTGGATTTGCAATGGGACCCGCTGTCCACCGCAAACCGATATGAAGCGCAACTGTGCGCGGCATCGGATTTTGCGACGGGAGTGATCAATCTGCCTTCCACTTCGAAATCCACATCGGTAGCCAATGGATTGACGACAGGGACGCGCATGTGGGCGCGTATTCGGGCGTTGAACGCGGCCGGACCCGGCGCATGGAGCGATGTGGCGACGAAGATTGTTCCGTAAGTTGTGTTCATGGAACAAGGAGCCGAGTGGTAAGGGCGGCTCTAAACTTTTAACCGATTTAATTTTATGCCATTCGACCCAAACCTTCCCGCCAATAATTCGCCTATCGTCTCGGCGGAATTACGAAATTAGTTCACCGTGCTCAAGGCGTTGATTGATGCGCAAGCGGCGCAGATTGCAGATCTGCAAACGCAAATAGCCACACGCGCACAACAATTCGTTGTTTGCCGTAAAATTGGCAAGAACATTTTTAAGAAATTAATTTCACCGCCGTAAAATCATTTTACCGCGTCCACATTATTTTGATTGGTCGCAACGCCAAAAAAGACAGCGTCAACATGGCCATCGGCATAATTGACGTCCCCGCGCCCGCGATGGCGTGTAGTCAACGTGTTGTTCACGGTCATGCTGCCGCCACTTTGATGAAAGGCTTCCCATCGGCCGTCGTCGGTGAACGTGGTATTCGCCGTTGACGGTGCGTCGGAACCGGACGTTCCATTCGGAATAGCTGGCTCTTCGACAAGCATAATTTTATTTACAGGAGTTCGAATTCTATCTGATTTGAAAGGAGAACTGCCTGCAGTGCTGGTGCTGCCCATGCCGTGATCATCAGCTTTCCATCCGGCGGGACTCGTCGCCGTCGTTGGACCAATGCCGTTCATCGTGTAACTATACCAATAAACATTTGCGCCGCTGTTGGCCTGCGCCGTTTTGTAATCAATACTTTTGTCTGCCGGACATTTGAAAATGCTGCCATTAGTAGCGGCCGTTGCTTTTAACAAAACGACAATCGGGCTCTTGCTGACAGTGGCAGGTGTGCCATCGGGCATAGTTCCGGTAAAAGAACCCGCGCGCCAATAAATCCAATCAGCTTCCTGAAAACCTTGATTGGATGAAGCATAATTTGGCATTTTTTCATCACTTTCGCCGAGATAAATCAAAATGCCGAGTGCCAATTGTTTCAAATTGTTGCGACACGATGCCTGCAACGCTTGGTCGCGCGCACGGCCCAACGCCGGCAACAGCATCGCCGCCAAGATGGCGATAATAGCGATGACAACAAGAAGTTCGATAAGCGTGAAGGCTTTGGTCTGGTGAGATTTCATGAATGGAAATCATTACGACCGTTTCGCTTTTTCGTCAATGGCAATTTCAATTCTGCGCGTAATCAATTCTAGTGATATCAAGGATGGTGGAGCCGAGGGGATTCGAACCACTGCCGTCAAATTCGCAAGCGGCTGATTTACCTAGCGTTTTGTCAGACGGCCAAAACGCAGCTTCACTAACTGCTTCACAAAAAGCCGTCACAGAGAATCCCGAACTGTCCGAAGTTTTCCAATCGTGGCCAAAACTGTCAGCCAATGCGCGGCTGGCAATTCTCGCTTTAATTCGCGCAACCCTTAACCCCAAATAAAATTATGAATCCAAATCAAACCATTCCAACAATTGCCAGAATTGCGCCGCCATTGCTGCTTGTCGTGCTGGCGGGCTTGGCGATTAAATCTCTTTTTTCCGGCGAAGAGAAGAAAACGGAAACCGTGCCAGCAAGCGCGCCGAAAAATGTTCCGGCGACTCCGCCAATTTCCGTTCCGGCCATGCCGAAAATTTCCGCGCCCGTTCCGATTTCGGAAGATTTGCCACCAAGTCCATCGGCACAAAAAAGGCGAATGGTTTTACGCGAAGATTTAGCGCGGATTTTTCAAAATGGAACGCGCTCGCTATATCGAATTAACGCCGTGGCAGAATTACAAAAACTTGGCTTTAGCAAAACCGCTGCTTACGAAGCAGTGTCGCCAGACGGAAAATTTGCATCTTGGCTAAAAATTGCACCGGATGGAATAATTTCTTGGAAACCCAATTAAAATTCCACGTTCTATTACCAAAGCTGAATTTGCTCTGGCATTTCCTCGGCGTCCGTTTCGGTTGCCGGTGAACCTTGAATGACGTAAGAGCGTTCCCACTGCGCCCGCGTCACAAACACGGCGCGCACGCTGCCTTCCGGCGGAAGATTTTTTTTGAGCCGGTCAATATGCGTTTCCTGTCGTGCGAACGAAACGCACGCCCGCGCATAAACGCTGAATTGCATCATTTGATAGCCGTCATCAATCAAATAATTTCGGAAGTCAGTCGCGGCTTTGCGCTGCTTCTTCGTGCCGACAGGCAAATCAAATGCAACAACTAGCCAACCCATTTTGTATTTTTCGGTGTCCACGGTTTGTAATGGCGCGGCTGATTTTCAATGACGGCTTTGCGAAAACCGCGCACGACGCCTTCAATGACGCCTTGAATTTCCAGCGTTAAGTCCAAATAGTCCACGCGCTCCAATGGAAAACCAGTAACCCATTTGCGAAATTCTTTTGTCACTTCCCATTCTTTTGGGTCGGGATGCTGCCTCACCCATTGGACAACGCGCCAGTCCACGCATGGCCGGAACTGCTCCATCAAATCGTAAGCCAACGGTGTCGCGCGTTCGCGTTCGACGTGAGAAATGCCAAATGTCGGGTCAAGGCCGACGCCGAAAAGTTTTTGCAACACTGTCGAAAGCAAAACGGCGTAACCATAATTCAAAAAATGATTCAAGCCGCCGCGTCCACGGTCGCGCACAAAATTTTCATCGCTCAATGTTCTACCGAAAATCTGCCAAAACATTTTCGCGCAGATTGCTTCTTTGTGCGGCTTTTTGCCGAAAGCTGTTTGCCGTAAATCGTCCAGCGATTTGTCTTTCGCCGCGATGTGCTCCGCCAGTGCGAATTGATTCTGGCACTTGGCGTCAATTGTCTTTTGCCACAAGTGCGCACGAACGCGCGGCGTCAGGTCGAGCATGGCGCGTGAAAGAATTGTGTCCGTGGAACGATTTGCCGGAAGCACAAGGCTGACTGGTTTGAATGCTTCGCAAATAATTAGCGCGACACCATGTTTTGCTGCTTCAAGAAAAAGTTCACTGTGAATGCTCGCCGAAAAACTGGTGATGATGATGGACGCGACATCTTCCAGCGGAAGTTTTCTTTCGCCGTCCGCTGTTTTGCACGTCAATTGCCCGTCTTTACAACTTAACGAACATTGCGGCGAATCAATAGAAACTATGTGGTATGACACAACGTTTTGGAAAAAAATCTTGCGTGCTTAAAATCATAGGCGTATAAAATTCTCTTGTTGAAGCAAGGGCTATGAAAATATTCGTCATGTTCATGCCGACGCAAACTAACAACAACGGTTGGTTAAATTGCAGCGGACGATGAAAGTGCGGAGAAAATAACGGCCAGCCGAGACCTTCGCCGTGGGGTGAGTTGCGCTGCAGCGGACTCCTTCACGGCGTTGTTTTTTAGGTAATTGAGAATTCATGTTATGAATCATCAACATAACTGATATTTTCAGCTTTGCCTTGATTCCGAGCCTAAACGGTTTTCCCGTTTAGGCTCTTTCATTTTCGGCGACGGACAATCAAAACCTGTGAATGGCAATTCAAGAATTTCAAGCCCACCGCTGACGATTGTTTCCAAACTCGCTTCGTGTTTGCAATCATCACGCACTTTTCTAATTTTTTTCTGTTTCAATTCATCAAACACTTCCACTTCAGTATTCACCGTATCAGGCTGTGCCAGATTTACTTTGATGCCGCTCTTTTGATTTTTGATGGAAGTGATTTTCCACGCGCCTTTGTAAGTTCCACTATTGGCGCGAACGAGTTGTCCGTTTCGTAAAATGCGCGGCATTTTTCCGTTGTTGCGTTCGACTAGACTTTTTTCAAGCACCTTGCCGTCTTTGTCCTTAAATCCTTTGAAAATTCGTTTGTGAACTAGATGCCACGGAATAATGAGGAGTTTGTCTCTTTTGTCCGTTGTATGGTCGAGAATGGCAACGCCGTAATTATCTGGAATTACAAGCACGCCATTATTCGCCGCAAGTTTTCCGACGCCGTTTAGAGGTTTAAGGCCAAGAAGTTTGACATCTTTTTCTGGAACTTCTTTTTTCTTTCGCGAACCGTCAGGCTGACGAATTCGCTGGCGAATTGTTGTCGTGCCATCATTATTTTTTGCTGCGATGCCCCAAACATTTTGCTCCACGCGCAAGCCGTCCATTCGCGCCGGAATATGTTGAACAACTCGTTTTTCCGCGAGCCGCTGACGGATTTGTGCTTTGATTTCTTTCGGTAATTCTTTGAGTTGACTGTTTCCGTTCTCATCAAATTGGAATATGCCGAGTGCTCGCAAAATAGATTTCTCTTGCTCGTTATATTTTCGTTTAACCAACAATTCCCAAAGACTTGACGCGCCAAGTTTTTGATTTTTGAAATAATTCGATGCGATGCCAAGCACGCAAGCATCAAGCGCGTGATGCAAATGCGTTATGTCACGAATTTCAGTTTTGGTTTTTGCTTCGCCGTTTTCATTTAGCACTTGTGAATTGGCAAGGCCAAGACAGCCTTCGAGTTTCCAATTTTTGCGAACTGTGCCGGTGACAGAGCCGGGCAAAGATGTAACGTCGCCAGTCGTCAAGTGAGACAAATTTTTTCGTAACACTTGCGCACCAAGACGGACAAGTTGCGAAGTTTGCGTTAAATCGCGCGGTGTAAATTCTTTTTCCTCATATTTCGGCAGCAACATCAATTCCTTGCGCTTTTTCTTCCGGCGTTTGTCGTCGTCATGGCCTTTGTAACTTTCGAGGCTTTCGACAAATTGCTTGTAGCGCGTCAGGCTCACTATCGAAAGATTCGGCAAATTTGGAACGGGCTTGCCTTGTTCTTCCGAAATAAATTGCCAAGCAGTGCGATTGCCTTTCCATTTATTGATTTCCGAAAAAGTGATAACCAGCGAATCGAGTCCATCAGAAGCCCGTTGCGAGCGCGGAACAACGTGGTCTTTGTCCACGCGCCGCGTCACAAGGTCTTTCGGTTCAAAATCAATGCCGGTGTAAGGGCATCGCCAGCCCAAATCATCGGCGACGCGCGCCTTACGAATTAAACCGGCGGTAATCGGAATTGATTTTCCATTTCGTTCCTCGGCAAATGCTTTTTCTAATTTTTCGGCGACGGCGTGATGATTGGAAATTCTTAATCCCAAATCTTGCGCTTTTTCTTTCGCTGTTTTACCGGACATTTCACGCAAGTCGCGATTCACTTCAATTGTAATTTTTGTAACGAGTTCTTTTTTTCCGCCAGCGTATTCTTTTACGATGTCCGCGAGCAGCCGTTCCAAAATCAAAAGCCGGTGACGCACAAGATGATTGTTTGTCTGCTTAACAATTCCGCGGTTTAATTGTTTCAGCCGGATTTCTTCGCTAATGAAAAGGCAGCCGCCTTCTTCTTTGGGATGTTTGCCAGCCAAAACTTCTTCGTAAGCCTGTTTAAGCAAATGCCGCGCATACGCGGCGCGTCCGTCCAATTTAATCGGATGCGCCGGAAAAGTTTTTTTCAAAAATTCTTCGCGTGTGATTTGCTTTTCCTTTTTTTTCGCTTTGGTGTTGTGAGCGTCTAACTGATTTTGCAATACCACGTCAAACGCGCCGACATCACCGCCGAGCGATTCCAATTGCTTACGAATTTGCGCCAGTGAAAAAACTTTTTTCCGCCGCCATTGTCCGCGCAGGCGTTTTTGTAATCTTTCAGGAAATAGTTTCCAAAACGGTTGAACATCGTCCGATGAAATCAATTTTTGAACCGGCTCAAGCAATAACGCTTCTTTGGCGTCAGGGTGCATCAGCATCGTATCGAGATTGTCCCGTTCGCACCCTGTTAATTCGCGAACGGCCTTTTTCAATTCTGTTGGCGTGAGATAGCCTCGCTCGCGCATGAGTTTGTCCAATGCAACGCGATGCTCCATTTTCAAGGGCTTTAATTCACGGTCGGAAAATTTTCCAACTTGAATGTTTGCCAATTGCATCGCCCAGCGGAAATTCAGAAATTCAGAACAATTACGTGATGGAACTTTTTCACCGCTAATTGGACAAATTGAAATGATGCGATTGTCGAAGCGCGGAACAAGTTGGCCGAAAAGTAATCCGCCTTCGTAGCGTTTCGGTAATTTCAAATTACCACAAGGGATAATGCGCCAGTCATCCAATAAAGTTTTTTCTAAATTGACGTTAGCATTTTTTAATTTGTCAAAATGCGATTGCAAAATTTTTCCGACTTCCGCTTCGATTGTGTTGCGCGGGAAAGCTGCGTTTAATCCTTTGAATCGAATTGTAGAAGATTTCTTTTTTCCTAAAGGCTCAATGCCAAGTTCTTTGCAAAAAGTTTCCGCCATGCTCTGTGCCCCATGCTTACCCATGAGCGTCCGTGCATTAGCTTCTTTTTCCGAATCTTCTTTTTGCGCTTCCGATTCTGCTGCGCTCCACCGGCGATTGCCGTCATAACCGCGATTGTGAGCATACCAGCGAAGCACGTCCCAAAGTTCCGGCCACGTTAATAATTTTCCACCCTGCAAAACGCGCGCCGCCAGTTGCCACGGCGACGAAGAAACTGTCTGCGCCAATTCTTTTTCTGTTAAAATGCCAAGATGCTGCAAAAGAATTTTTATTCGTGCGATTCGTTGTCGTGTAGAACGGATATGTCTGCGCTGACGGCGATATGCACGGCGCGAACTGGCAAGACAATCATCGGCACGAAAAACAACCGCGCCGCAACCGAGGATGTTTAAGTTTGATGCTTGCGCGCCGGTTTTTTGCAAAACCGCCCAGCCGATAGAACTGTGGCCGACATCAAAAGCGAGTTCCAAGTCCTGACTTAATTTTGCGCCCATAACTTTCCTCTTGATTGAATTATCAGTTTCGATAAGTCTTTGGGCGGAATCAAGACAAAGTTAGATAACGCAGACCGTGCCACTGTTCGCCATGCGGACACGCCGGTTAAAAAGCGTTTCTAAAAGAAAATCGGTCGAATTTTATTCGACCGATTTTTTTGCAGTAACTCCGCCTATTTTTTAATATAGGCAACGCCACGTTACCACAACGTTAAGAAATTCATTAAATTCGCGGAAATTCGCGGAAAACCGGATTTTTCGTCAAGCGTAGCGCAGACCGCAGCAATTCCTCGGATTTTACCGAAAATCCGGCAATTGCCGTGAAACACAACACAATTGCCACAGCGTATCACAGCGGCATTTGTCCGAAATACACTGTGTTAGCTTTGCAGGCGCGGCAAAATCAAGGGCTTACGCCCTCCGATTTTGCCGCACCCGAATTTGGAATCAAGGCAAAGCAGCGACCTTGCAAATCAGCAACCAGACTTGATTTTGCCGCACCCGAATTTGGAATCAAGGCAAAGCTTTCGTTCCATCATCAACGCATTGAATCCGATTTTGCCGCACCCGAATTTGGAATCAAGGCAAAGCGTGGGTTATCTGATTAAAGATAAGTCGGGTATTTTGCCGCACCCGAATTTGGAATCAAGGCAAAGCGACCAATAGCGACGGCAGTGAAGTTGTTTTATTTTGCCGCACCCGAATTTGGAATCAAGGCAAAGCTAAAAGACGACGACACTTTTCTTCGTAAGAATTTTGCCGCACCCGAATTTGGAATCAAGGCAAAGCGACGCGGCGCACTTGGCAAGACGCCAGTTGATTTTGCCGCACCCGAATTTGGAATCAAGGCAAAGCAGCATAGACCAATGGTGGAAAAACGAAGGCATTTTGCCGCACCCGAATTTGGAATCAAGGCAAAGCTCACTTTCCGGCTCTGTCAAATTATCTGAAATTTTGCCGCACCCGAATTTGGAATCAAGGCAAAGCAAAGATTCCAAATTGTCTTCCGTCACTTCAATTTTGCCGCACCCGAATTTGGAATCAAGGCAAAGCTAGCTGTTCCAGCATTCGATTTGCCGTCGCAATTTTGCCGCACCCGAATTTGGAATCAAGGCAAAGCCATCAACCCGGACCCCGCCGGGAAACTCGGATTTTGCCGCACCCGAATTTGGAATCAAGGCAAAGCGTGGTATTCGTTGCAACGGCAATTGGAAACATTTTGCCGCACCCGAATTTGGAATCAAGGCAAAGCGTGTTTTAGTTGTCGCGGCCATTGGCCAACATTTTGCCGCACCCGAATTTGGAATCAAGGCAAAGCCAACTCGGCGCGCTCGTCTCTGTCCATGCCATTTTGCCGCACCCGAATTTGGAATCAAGGCAAAGCAAGCAATATCGCTTTGTCCTTTAGAATTCAATTTTGCCGCACCCGAATTTGGAATCAAGGCAAAGCAGTATCATTGTATTCCAACAAAGGAACTGAATTTTGCCGCACCCGAATTTGGAATCAAGGCAAAGCGAGCGGGTGGACATTGCGCCGTTGGCAATCATTTTGCCGCACCCGAATTTGGAATCAAGGCAAAGCCATGGGAAAAGAAACAAATCGAACGCTTGTATTTTGCCGCACCCGAATTTGGAATCAAGGCAAAGCTTCTGGCTGTGACGCATGGGCGGAAGTCGGATTTTGCCGCACCCGAATTTGGAATCAAGGCAAAGCGACGATTTGTTCGGTGAGAAAATCACTCAAATTTTGCCGCACCCGAATTTGGAATCAAGGCAAAGCAAGGCCCTTGTGTAGGAGTTGTCACGTCCGATTTTGCCGCACCCGAATTTGGAATCAAGGCAAAGCTGCAAGTCCCGCTCCCAATTCTAGCGGATGATTTTGCCGCACCCGAATTTGGAATCAAGGCAAAGCCGCTATATCCATGCGACAATTTCAAAACGAATTTTGCCGCACCCGAATTTGGAATCAAGGCAAAGCTGACGAAAGCTGGGCACAAAGTTCCTGCAATTTTGCCGCACCCGAATTTGGAATCAAGGCAAAGCCAATACACGACCGGCGTCCCGCAACCGCTCATTTTGCCGCACCCGAATTTGGAATCAAGGCAAAGCTTGTTGAGCCATGCCCTGCTTGTGCCATTCATTTTGCCGCACCCGAATTTGGAATCAAGGCAAAGCAAAGGCGGCGGCTGACGTGGTGGACTAGAATCTCAATTTTAGATTAAATTCCCCTTCTCCGTCCACCACGTCAGCCGCCGCCTTTATTTTATCTGAATTCATTTTTACTGAATGGAATTAAACATCTTTCGCAGAAGCCACCCAGTCATATTCATTGCCATCAAAGCCAATTGCTTTGAAATGCGCTTTGCCGCAATGAATCTTCTTTCGCTGAATTTCAGGAATTTTCAACCAAACCGTTGTGCCTTTAGTTTCACGCACAAGATAAACTTTGTTTTGTCCGGCCTCATCTTCTTTGACGATTGCCCAATCAGGATTGTAACCGCCAAGAGGCGTTTCAATCCTGAACCAGTCGGGCATTTTGAAAAATAATTTAATTTCAGGCCGCGTGTTCAATGCGCTGGCAAATTCTTCTTCAACTTTAGATTCAAATTCAATCACGTCGTAAATACTGTTTTTAACTTCAATCAATCGTGAGATGTAGCTTTCAAATTCTTCATTTTCCAGCCGTCGCATTTCCCATTCTGCATTCGCGATGCGCTCATACTCAATTCCTTGAACCATTAAATCATTAAGTGATTTCTGAATTGCAGCTAAAGATAATTCCAAAAATTGCTGTGGATTGCGCGTCACGTCACCAAGTCTTTCCGAACGCCGCAAAACTTCCGCAATTGTCGGGCGCGTCAATTCAGTTTCGCGTTGCAAATAACCAAGCAAATCGGGAATCGGCGCACTATATTCTGATGCGCGAATTGTTTTCGCCGCTCGTTCCTGAATAGTTACGCCTTCTTTTTCCATTTGCACTTCACCTTTTTCAATACGGATAAATGGAGATTTGATTTCCGGCATACCGCGCAACTCTCCGGCGGCGCGAACAACCAATTCTTCCGTTGAATAATTCACGGCGAAACGAGTTTTCTGCTTAATTTTATCCCAAATAATTTGAAAATCCGGCGGCAAATTTTTGAATCCTTTAAACTTTGCTTTCCGGCGTTCGCGCTTGTTCAAAATTCGTCCCTCGAAATTAACGCCGCATTCTTTTTCTATTTCGCTTTGCAATTTTTTTGCGAACTCCTTGAAAGTTTCACTGGCGACAACCGTAAGCCGGTTTATCAGCGGGTCAAAACATCGCTCGCCATTTTCGCGCACCGGCAAACGCAAGCCACGTCCAATGGTCTGACGCCGCTCGCGCTCTGTGCTGATTTCGCGTAGCGTGCAAATTTGAAAAACATTTGGATTGTCCCAGCCTTCACGCAAAGCGGAATGACTGAAAATGAATCGCAGCGGCTCATCCATTGAAAGCAAACGCTCTTTGTCGCGCATGATAAGATTGTAGGCTTCATCATCCGCTTTTGTTGAACGCCCCTCTGTGCTGTCTTTCGCCTTGCCTTTGTCTTCGGCAAAATAACCGTTGTGAACTTTTTCGACCGGCAACGGCTTCAATGCCGTGTAACGCGCATTTTTTGAAATTTCTTCATACAACTCTGCAAACCATTTCCGAAATTTTCCGTCTGGCTCGGCATAATTGGCAACGCGGTCAACGAAAAATAAAGACAAAACTTTCATTCGCTGGCCGTCGGGCAATTGCGACACCCGCAATTCCTTTTCAAAATGCTCACGAATGGTTTCGCGCATTTGATTTTTCAAAATTTCATCTGTGCGTCCGCCATGTGTAACGCCAGCCGACAAACTCACGCCATTTTTGAATTGGATGTATTGATTGCCCGCGTCAATTAAATCCACTTCGTAACCGCGATAATTTTCACGCCCGCCTGAAAGTTCAAATAAATCACTTTCCGACGTGATAGTTTTCGTTTGGCGGCGAATTGTGTCCGCTCCTTCAATATCAATTTCAAGTTTTGCAGAAATCTTCGTTCTCGTTGCCGTGATAGATTTAACAGAAATGTAGGGCTGGTTAAAATCGCCGCCGTCCACAACTGAATCCACTTCAATTCGCTTTACCAGTTTCAAGTCATACGCTTTCACCGGGTCTAGCCGATAAACCAGATTGAAATAATCTTTATGCGTTGCGGAATATCGCAGCGTGCAAAGTGGATTCAAACTTTCAATCGCTTTCGTTCGCAATTCCGTCGCCAAATTTTGCGGCTCATCCAAAACAACCACAGGCCGCGCGTGCCGGATAAATTCAATCGGCTTGCGTCCGTTCATCTGGTCGCGCGTGTTTTGAATGATGGTATTGCTTTTGTCGAAAGCCTGTATGTTCATCACCATCAATTGCATTTGATTGCTGGCGGAAAACTGGCGAAGTTTTGAAACTTGTGCGGAGTCATAAATCCAATAATCCAACGGCACGCCGCCGTAAAGCGATTGAAAATGTTCGCGCGTCAATTCGATTGCGTTCAAAACGCCTTCACGAATCGCAACGCTTGGAACGACGATGATAAATTTTTTCCAGCCGTAACGCGCATTGAGTTCAAAAATTGTCCGCAAATAAACGTAGGTTTTGCCCGTGCCGGTTTCCATTTCCACAGAAAAATTTAGTCCCTGCAATTCTTTTACCGGCTCAATGTCATTAGCGGCCTGAATTTTTTGGATATTCTCCAAAATTGTTTCATCGAGCAATGAAAGCGAATTGCCGACACCCATTTCTGTCAACAATTCGCCGCCGAAAATATCCGATTGCCATTCTAACGAAGTGCGGGCAAGCGGTTGACCGGCAAAAACGTCAACAATTGAACGAATGGCGTCCAATTGAAAATCCTGATTGCTGTCGAATTTGATTTTCAAGCCGTGTGAAATTCAATGCCGTGTGATTTCATTTCCAAAACGATGTTTGTTTTCAACTGGTCGTTTCCAGCAAAAGCAATATCCAAGCAAATCACGCCTTTTGGTTTGCGCGCCATGATGCCGCGCAATGTTTCCTGCGTAATTTTTCTTTCGAGACAAATCGCCAGCGCGCCATCCGCGACATTGTAAAATGTTTGAGTGCCAATTTTTTCTTCCGCAACCTTGCTCGTCAGCGGCAAATTGCTTTTCAAAATCAATTCATAAAGCAATGCCTCGTCGCCACGATTTTCCATGACGTTTTGCGACATCAATCTCAATTGCTCGGCAAGCCCGGCAGCGTCTTTGGGCGCGGACGCGGCATCCCAAATTTTGAAATTGCTGCTGCTTAATTTGAAAACTTTGAAGCCCCGGTCTTGCTTTTTCTGCGTCGGTAAATCGCCACTGTCTTTTTCATTTAATTTCTTGATGACGCGGCGGACGCGCTCTTTAGTAATATCTGCAACCGTAGAGAAATCTTTAAGTTGCGTCGGTTCGGGTAATTGAACCAGAATGAATTTGCGGCTGCCCTCATCGCGAACATTTAGTTCCAACGCAGCATGAGCAGCAGTGCCGCTGCCAGCAAAGAAATCTAAAATCAAATCGTTTTCGGCAGTTCCACAAATTTTTGCTAGATAGGCAATCAATTCTACCGGCTTTGCAAAATCAAATGGTATTCCAATCTCTCCTAATTCTTGCGCGCTGTGACGATTTTCAAATTTATCAAACATATCAAGCGGCAAAGTTCCATCTTCCAGCCGGTCATTGAACCAAGTTGAATTTGCACAGCTAATGGGCGTTCATCCAATGACTGTTAGCAAATGGGAGCGTGGCGTCGCCGTTCCAACGCCTTATCAAGAAACATATTTTGGTCAATTTCAAGTCGCTGCGAAAAAACCAGACGTTCAAAATGAATTAAAGAACGTATTGATTGTGGCTGGTTTTGTTGGGGCAATGTATTTCCTGCTTAAAGCGGCAACCAAAAAATGAATCCATCAATTGAAATGCCAAATGGCGAGCGACTTCTGCGTATCAAAGAAGTTGCCGATTATTTGCGAATGTCGGATAAAACAGTCCGGCGAATGATTGACGCCGGACAATTGGATTCAGTGAAAATTCGCGGGCTGCGTTTGATTCGCTGGAGTGATTTGCAAAAACTACTTTGATTATGTTGCGCTACGTTTTCAAACCAAAAGGAAGCCGCGTTTATCGCGGACGCTATCGCCTCGGAAATAATCCGCAAATTTTTGACGTGCCGTTGCACACGGACAAAAAGCACGTCGCCGAAGCCGAATTGCGCCAATTGGTCAAAGAATCAGAAGAAGAAAAATTAGGCTTGGTAAAACCGCGAGCGTTGCGGGACGCGACACAGCGGCCACTGTTGGAGCATTTGACAGATTTTATTGCCGACATAACGGCGCGTCGCCGTTGTCACACTCATATTTCACACACAAGAAACCGTTTGAAACGGTTGTTCACCGAATGCGGCTGGAAATTCATTCACGATATTTCAGCGGATGGTTTTATCAAATGGCGTTCACGCCAAACATTTTCGCCAAAAACGGCAAATGAATATCTCGGTCATGCAACCGCTCTTTTTAATTGGATGGAACGGAACGAACGA
>JAJPKI010000077.1 GCA_021323835.1 Verrucomicrobiota bacterium
CGGAAAGTCCATCGCCTCGTGTTTCAATCCGTAAATCTCCAGCCGGATTGCGGTGAAACGAAATGGGTAGATATTTAAGTGTCAGTTGTCACTTCGTAGAAATCTTCGGAAGCATACCCAATCAACCAATTTGATGCCCGATGCCTTTCTTGTGTAATGCTGCCAAGACCTCTCCAAATATTTTCCGGCGCCTTGAATAAAGGTTGCCCTTCAATTTGAATATCTTTTTCACTCAATTTCAAACCATGTCGAAGGACAGGATCGCCCCAGGCTTTTTTTGCCAAAGATTCAAAATCGTAAGGACGCCGGTTCAGTGAAAAATCTCTTATTCTCCAATGCACATTAAAAATAAATTCGTTGTATTCTTTTAGTTCGCCTGTCGAACGCAAAGATGGCTTTGCCAAAACCGTTTCTGATTCAGGCAGGAGAAAGCCCAACGCCTTCGCGGTCTCATACGGATCACATTGGATGTCGAAAACCGGTAACTCTGCATAACCAAGCGCCCATGCGAGAATTACCAATCCTTCGGATAGCCATGAAGCATTGATGCGGTCGCGTTCTGGCAAGTGGCCAAAGTCGGTAGAGATGACTCTGCGTTCCCAATCACTTAATTCATTGTCTAAACCCAAAGCGTAAAGCCAGCCGTTAGCTTTTTTGGCGAGGTCACTTGCTCCTGATGCGTTTGTTTTTTCATCGTCGATCAACCCGCGACACGAAATCGTTGCCAAAATAATCGCTCTTCGAGCTACTTTTGATGCATTTGGCGGCGGTGGGTCTTGATATTCCGCATCGGCCATAAACAAATTACCTTCGCAACATCCCCGGCAACCCCCCACCCATCTTCGCCATCATCTTTTGCATCTTGCCCATCTTCTTCATCATCGTCTGCATCTGGAAAAATTTGTTCAGCATCGTGTTCAATTCCGTCACGCTCACGCCGCTGCCCGCGGCGATGCGACGACGGCGGCTCGCGTTGAGCAGCACCGGATTTTTGCGCTCCTTCGGCGTCATCGAGCAGACCATGCCTTCCATGCGCTTGAATTCTTTTTCCTGCTTGCCGATGTCCACCTGCTTCAACGCTTCCGCGCCGCCGGGCAGCATCTTCATCACGCTCTCCAGCGAGCCGAGCTTTTTCATCGCGCGCAATTGCTCCAGAAAATCTTCGAGTGTGAACTCGCCCTTGCGCATTTTTTCTTCCAGCTTGCGCGCTTCGTCTTCACTCACGGCTTCAGCCGCTTTTTCAACAAGACTGACGACGTCGCCCATTCCCAAAATCCGCGAAGCCATGCGTTCGGGATGAAACGGCTCGAACTCGTCCAGTTTCTCGCCAACGCCCGCGAATTTAATCGGCTTGCCGGTCACGGATTTAAAACTCAAGGCCACGCCACCACGCGCGTCGCCGTCGAGCTTGGTGAGAATGGAGCCGGTGATATTCAGCGCCGAATCAAAATGCGTGGCGACGTTGACGGCTTCCTGTCCGGTCGCCGCGTCGAGCACGAGCAAAATTTCCTGCGGCTTGACGAGATCGCGCAGGCGAACCAATTCCTGCACGAGCGGTTCGTCAATTTGCAAACGACCTGCGGTATCGAAAATCAAAATGTTACGGGAATTTTTCTGCGCGAAATCCATCGCCTCGCGCGCGATGCGCAAAACATCCGTCTCGCCGCGTTTTACGAAAACGGGAATCTCAATTTGTTTGCCGAGCGTTTCCAATTGGTCCATCGCCGCCGGACGATAAACGTCTGCCGCGACGAGCAACGGCTGGCGGCCTTGTTTTTGCAACAGTCGCGCGAGTTTCCCGCTCGACGTCGTTTTGCCCGAGCCGTGCAAACCGACCATGAGAATGGAAGTTGGATTTCCGTCGAGCTTGAGCGCGGCATTTTGGGAGCCGAGCAAATCCACAAGTTCGTCGTGGATGATTTTGACGATTTGTTGTCCGGGCTGGACGCTGGCGACGACTTCCGCGCCGAGCGATTTGGTTTTGACACGCTCGATGAAATCACGCGCGACCTTGAAATTCACGTCGGCTTCGAGCAACGCCATGCGCACTTCGCGCAATGCATCGCCGACATTGCTCTCGGAAATTTTCCCGAGGCCGCGCAGATTGCGGAAGGCGTTTTGTAATTTGCCGCTTAACGAATCGAACATTTTTTCATTTTACCGCAATTGGATGAAGACGCAGCGAAAATTTTTGAACTTGAGCGAAAGCAATTCGTGTGGCTTATTGTGCGGCTCGCGGTTGGTAGGTTACCCAAGTGGCCAACGGGGGCAGACTGTAAATCTGCTGGCTTACGCCTTCAATGGTTCGAATCCATTACCTACCACCACTCGTCTTTACGGAAAGCGCGGTAAATTATCCTTCAACTTTCACATCCATTGTGATTTTTGCGTTGAGCAGTCGCGAAATCGGACAACCGGCTTTCGCCGTGTTCGCAATTTCCAAAACTTTATTTTTGTCCGCGCCGGGCACTATGGCAGTCACGTCCAAATGCGATTCCGTCACGGTCGGACCCGTCGGCAGCATTTCCAACGTGACCGTCGCCGTGGCAGAAATGCTTTCCGGTTTTAAACCAACTTTTCCTAGTTCAGATGAAAATGCCATTGCGAAACAACCCGCGTGTGCCGCCGCAATCAATTCTTCGGGATTTGTGCCGACGCCATTTTCGAATCGTGTGCTGAAAGAATATTGCGTGTCCTTGAGCACGCCGCTGTCGGTGGAAATGTTTCCTTTGCCGCCTTTCAAATCGCCGCGCCAAACTGCCGATGCTTTTCGTTTCATAAATTCCTTTCGTTGCCGAGAACACTAACGCCGATGCGCGACAATCTCAAGCTGTTCAACCGCGATACTGCTCGTCACTGACTTTTTCCATCCAGTCCACCGCTTTGCCGTCGAGTTGTTCCTGAATGGCGATGTGCGTCATCGCCGTGGTCGGCGACGCGCCGTGCCAATGCTTTTCTCCCGGCGCAAATTGAATCACATCGCCCGGACGGATTTCTTCAACCGGACCGCCTTCACGTTGCGCACATCCGCAACCGGCAATCACGATGAGCGTCTGGCCGAGCGGATGCGTGTGCCACGCCGTTCGCGCGCCCGGCTCGAACGTGACGCTCGCGCCGACTGCGCGCGCCGGTTCTTTGGATTGAAACAGAGGGTCAATGCGCACCGTTCCGGTGAACCAATCCGCCGGACCTTTGCCGGAAGGCTGTGAACCGCTTCGTTTGATTTCCATATTTAATTCCTTTCACAATTCATCTTACAACTTTCGGTGCATGGGCTGGAATAAAATTTCGTTCACGTTCAAAATTTTGCCCACGAATTTTATTTCATCGCCATTTGATTGCTGATTGTTCCAAAATCTACAAGCATTAAGCCTTAAAATTCGTTATGAGCACCGGCAAGCTTATCGTTCTTTTTATTTCACTGTTACTACCCGGCTTTTTAATGGCGGCTGAACCGTTGACGGCAACGCCGGCAGTGACCGGGCGAGCTTTAGTCGAACGTCTGCTTCCAAAACAAGCTTCACAATTCGTCGTTGAAATCATTCCGCCGGCGACAAATGGATTGGACGTTTTCGAGATTGAAAGTCGCAGTAATAAAATTGTTCTTCGTGGCAACAATGGCGTCGCTATCGCATCGGCGTTGAATTGGTATTTGAAATATGATTGCCACTGTGAAGTTTCGTGGTGCGGCGACAATTTGGATTTGCCAAATCCATTGCCGGTCGTGAAAGAAAAAGTTCGGCGCGAAACGCCTTACGAGCACCGCGTTTATTTGAATTATTGCACGTTCAGTTACACCGCGGCGTGGTGGGATTGGCCGCGATGGGAGCGCGAGATTGATTGGATGGCGCTGCACGGAATCAACATGCCGCTGGCCATCACCGGACAGGAAGCCGTTTGGCAGGCGACACTGCGCAAATTCAAAATGAGCGACGATGAGATTCGCCAATTTCTTTGCGGGCCGGGATTTTTTGCGTGGCAATGGATGGCGAATCTCGAAGGCTGGGGCGGGCCGCTGCCGCAAAGCTGGATTAACAGTCATGCCGAACTGGAAAAGAAAATTCTTCAGCGCGAACGCGAATTGGGCATGACGCCCATCCTGCAAGGCTTCACCGGATTTGTTCCGCTGGCGCTTTGCGAAAAATTTCCCGACGCGCGCATTCAACAAAAACCGAATTGGTGCCGCGTGTTTCCGGGCACGGCGCAACTCGACCCGCTCGACCCGTTGTTTCCAGAAATCGGAAAAACATTTATCGAAGAGCAGACCAAACTTTTCGGCACCGACCATTGGTATGCCGCCGATCCGTTTCACGAAAGCAAACCGCCGAGCGACGCGACAAATTATTTGCCCGCCGTCGCCAAGGAAATTCTTGAAACGATGGAATCCGCCGACCCGCAGGCGAAAATTGCGATGCAAACGTGGTCCATGCGCGAGCCGATTGTGACGGCAATTCCCGACGACCGCATTTTGATGCTCGATTTGACGTCGGGAAAATGGAAAGGCAGCGACGCATTTTGGGGACGGCCGTGGGTGTCCGGCATTTTACACAATTACGGCGGACGAAATTTTCTCGGCGGCAACGTGCCGCAATATTTGACGAGCGCGCCGTCGCTGCTGAACAATTCAAAGGCAGGCAAACTCACCGGCATCGGATTTTTTCCTGAAGCCATCATCCAAAACCCAATTGTTTATGAAGCCGGCAGCGAAATTGCGTGGTGGCAAACCAAGCCGGTCGTCACGAATTGGTTTCACGATTACGTTTTGGCGCGTTACGGGACAAATAATCCTGATGCCAACGCTGCGTGGGAAATTTTGCGCAAATCGGTTTATGGCCGCGAGGCGGAAAGCGGTTCAATGGAGTCGCCGATTTGTGCGCGACCGGCGTTAAAATTCGAACGCGCTGCGCCGAATGCAAAATTTCCCCGCCATTACAATCCGCAAGACCTGTGGAATGCATGGACAAACCTGGACGCCGCTGCTTCCGCGCTCGGCAACAAGGACACTTATCAATTCGATTTGGTTGACCTCGCGCGTCAGTGTCTCGTTGACCTTTCCGTCCCGTTTCAACACGACATTGCCGTCGCTTACGAAAAGACCAATGCCATCGCATTTGCGGAATCGTCGCAGCGATTTTTGGATTTGGCGAACGACCTCGACACACTGCTCGGCACGCGCAAGGAATTTTTGCTTGGCGCATGGCTCGAAGACGCAAAGCGTTGGGGCACGACCGAAACCGAGCGCCGCCAATACGAGCGCAATGCGCGTTTGCTCGTCACCGTTTGGGGTCTGTCCACGAATAACGAAGCGATTCTGTTCGATTACTCAAATCGCCAATGGTCGGGATTGATTCGCGGTTACTACGCACAGCGCTGGGGAAAATTTCTCGATTATCTTGCCGCGCATTTGTCAGCGACAAATCGGCTCGATGATGGAAAGATTTACACTTCCTACGGCCGTCCCGGCGACGATGTCTCGCCATTTTACCACGAGCTTTCGCAATGGGAACAGGACTGGTGCAATGGCACGGAAAATTATCCGTCACAACCGCAAGGCGACTCCGTGAAGATTGCGCACGCGTTGTTGCAGAAATGGCAGCCGCTCGAAGCCGATGCGTTTCGCCATTACAACATTCAAGCCGCCGAACAACAACCGTCCGACAAAATTGCGCCGGAGGAAACGCAAGAATGATGTCTCACACTGCCGGTCAATCAATTCTTAAGCCGGCGATTTTGCCGCCTCGGATGGTGAAGCAGAAATCCAACGAGACCGGGCTGCCGGGGAAATTGCCGGCAAGCGTGGCGGTGAGAACGGCCTCCTGGTCGCGTTCAACAATGCCGGTGGGAGCAATGGTGTATTGATATTTTTTGAAACTGTTGTCGCACCATTCCTTGATTGCGGTCAGGCCGGTCATCTGCTGGCCTTCGTCATGCACCACGGCATCGTCGGTGAAACAGGCCACGACGGCGTCGGTGTCGCGGTCATTTTTCGCCTTCACATAGGCGGAAATGATTGAAGGGATTTTCATGGTTTGAAGGCGTGTGGCCGTTGGTTTTTCGTTCGTGTGCATAGCATAACACACCAAAGTTGGTGCGCCAGTATCTGGCTGGATTGTTGGCTTGCCAATGGACGGATGCAGATTGCGAAAAAATTCGGGCTGGAATTCCTGCCTTCTTGATTAATCTGGGATTTTCGTCAGCCACTGAGGATGAACATTCAAAACATTTATTGTCGGGCTCGTTTTAACGAATTTCTTTTTTAATCGTCTTACTGGTTTTGTATAAACAAAAAAAGTTTCTGCTATCTCGGAAACCCAACCGGTGAACGTTTTTTTCCGTTTATTTGTTTTGGCTGGCTTCTCTTCCAACTTTAATTGCCGGCCCGGTAAGGAGACAGCGGCTTTTTTATCTCGGCTTAATTGAGCACAAATTGCATCAAAATATTCTCGAAAGTCGTCTCCATCCAATTTCACAGAACCATAATGTGCATTTTGAATTTTTCGCAATTCTTTCAAACAAACATCTTTCGAATGACGAGAAATATATGTGGCTAATTTAGGGCCAATTTTAAAATTCAATGCAGAAGCCATGATTAATGACCGAACAATGCAAGTTTCGGGAAAAGGATTATCCTCTAAATTAATTTCGAGTGTTTGCGTTAAAAGACCTTCAAAAAATCCCCTCGAAAAAATTTCCGCTTCAGAATTGTGCCTCCACCGAAAAGCGATTGCATCCACATTGAGAAACGTAGTTTCTGGGAAAGTCGAAAAATTTATTTGATGAACTTTCTTGTTGCGAAATGCCCATGTGTCTTCAAGTGACCAAATGTCCAATGGACAATCTCCAAAGTTGATTCTCATTCCTCCAAACCGATTTTTGCGTTTCGGTTGATTCCAAAATAAAAACTCAACTTGGTCAGGAGAGATGCGATCGAATACGATGTCTATGTCGCGAGGATTTGCCGATGGGCCATCCAACATCAAATCGCGCAAAAATCCTCCGACCATATAAGCCGAACATCCCTCCAGCTCCAATTTGCGAAGTGTATTTTTTAATTCAACACCCCATGGCTGCTCGTTCAAATACCGGCGAACTCGAAAACGCAGCATCTCTTCACATTCATGAATAGTCGAATTAGCCATTTTTTAATTGTTGATGTAAAGTTTGCGCAAAGCCATCGGTCATTCCGCAGATATAATCCGTCACAAGTTGCATCCGACAATATTGAACCGGTAATTGACATCGTTTGAGCGATTCTTCAAAAACCGTTCTGTAATTATCCGACATCAAAGAGAAAATCTTGTATGGAAAGTCCTTGCTCTTTTTGTGGTCTTTTATATGTGAAGCTCCCTCCCAAAAAATATCCATCAAATCATGGATAATGCCACGCCCCATAACTTCTAATCGCGTCGTTTCTGCAGAATTATAAATGTATTTTTTCCCGATGGACTTGCAGGTTTGAACCAAAGTTTTTGCGGAACAATCTTTTACCAACTCACCGTGATATTCGCCGGCCATAATTTTATCATATTTGGATTTAAATGCGTTAACGACCGACGGGGCAAGAATGCTAATCGCAAAAATCCGAAAAGCCTGACTACGTGCTTCTTCGGCTGCCTTGCCGGTTAATTTGAGCGTTCCACTTTTCAAATAATCCATCATGCGTTTGTGAAGCATGTTATAAATATTTCGATCAACATTTTTCTTCAACTGTTGCTCCGCCAAATCCCAATCGATAATTCCTTTTTTGACGGCATCTTCAATATCAACGGCCGAATAAACAACATCATCGGCTGCTTCCACGAGAAATGTTATGGGGTTTCGAGCTACCCCCGTTCCAGTTTGTTCTCGAACTTTATTTACCAATTCGTTTTCTGAAGCAAAGAAACCGGGTTTGCTAATTTCATGAATTGGGCTTTCTTTGTCAGCTTGATCAGAAGAGGCGACATATTTAAATGCCGCTGACATAGTGCCGAAAGTTAAATTCAAGCCGTGCAAGTTAGCAAGTAATTGAAGTTTCGAAACTAAACGAATGGTTTGTGCGTTTCCTTCAAAGAATAAAAAATCGTTTTTAAGTTGAGTTTTGCGAATTGAGCAATTGTCCTCGTCCAAATCGAATAGCTTAAATTCATTCTGTTTCATTTCAAACCAACTACCGATTGCACGCTCTCCAGCATGTCCAAAGGGCGGATTGCCAAGATCGTGAATCAATCCACAAGTAGCAGCAATGGTTTCAATATAAGATGCTTCTCGCGAATCTATTTCTCTTTTGGGTCGAGATAGCAACCAATGTGCAACAGCATGCGCTAAATCCTTGGCAACGGTTGAAACTTCCAAAGAATGGGTAAGTCGTGTGCGAACAGCATCGTGTGTCTCAAGAACAAAAACCTGCGCCTTGTCCTGTAATCGGCGCACTGGTGTTGAAAAAATCGACCGATCATAATCTTTTTCGAACGGAGAGCGTAAATCACCGACAACATTTTTGGCGCGCTTGCCGCTAATTCGTTTGTCGCACAATAATTTTTGCCATTCCATTCTCATGGGCTTAATTGTTGATTTTTTTCTGAATTGGATAGGAAACACTGACAGAGTTATTGCACGACAAATACAAAAAGGAAATCAAAATGTATTTACCATCTGCTCACAATCTTTTCACAATTTTCCAAGCAACTTTTCCACCTTCGCCTTCACGCTTTCATCCATTTTAATCAGCGGCGGCCAGGCGCGTTTGAAACCTTCGCCGGGAATTTTCTTCGTCGCGTCAATGCCCAGCTTGCTGCCGATGGCGATTTCGCTCGTCGCGTGGTCGAGCACGTCGGACGGGCCTTTGGTGAAGATGCTGTCGCGCTGCGGATCGGTGTTGGCCGTGAGATGGAACAGCACTTCGCTGGTGTTGTGGACGTTCACGCCGGCGTCCACCACCACGATGTATTTCGTGAACATCATCTGGCCCATGCCCCAGAGGCCGTGCATGATTTTGTAGGCCTGC
>JAJPKI010000045.1 GCA_021323835.1 Verrucomicrobiota bacterium
GCTTTTTTTCCGCCTTCGTCGTTGCCAAATTCCGCACCCGCCCAAAGTTGGCGTTCATATTTGCCGAGATTCTGAACGATGAATGGACGGACGCCGGAAATGGAAAGCAAACGCTTGCGCGCCGTGTGAATAGCGAATCGCCCAAGGTCGCAAGTAATCCAACGCCGTTTCATTATTTCTGCGGCGACGGCTGTTGTGCCGCTGCCACAAAAGCAATCCAGAACGAGGTCTCCTTCGTTGCTGCTAATCTCAAGAATTCGCTGAATCAAATCCACTGGTTTCTGTGTCTGATAATTAACCCACTCTTGTTCGTTAGCCGGTTGCAAACAACGAATCCGCCAAACATTGTCCACAGTTCTTTCATCCGAGATATAAGTGACGGCTTTCCCGTCCTCACCAATTACGTTCTGAATTTTTCCGTCCACCTTTTTATATTTGAGTTTTTTCACCGGCTTATCACGCTTCTCTTTAAGAGCATGGTATTCGTAATCAGTTGCCTTTGATTTTACATAATAAAGAATTTGGTCGAATGCTTTTGGCAAAAGTTTCTTACGGCTATCGTGGAGTTTGTTATAGTAATACCAAGCGATTTCATTTTGGAAATTTTCGATTCCGAAAATTTCATCCATAAGAAGTTTCACATACGGACCGCGATGCACGTCAAGATGGACATAAATGCTTCCGCTTTCTGCGAGCAATTCGCGAAGGATAAGCAAAGTCTCATACATCCATTGCATATATGAGTCCATGCCACTACCCCAAGTGTCACGGTAGGCTTTGTGTTCAATGATGCTCGGCTCTTTTGTAAATTCAATGGCCTCGTCTTTCGGCGCGGCAGGATAGTCAGGCACAGTAGCGGTGAAGGAAAAATCCGCCCCGGTATCAAACGGAGGGTCAATATAAATGAGATTCACTTTGCCAGCGAACTCCGCCAGCAACGACGGTAAGACATATTTTTTATCACCCCAAACAAGCCGGTTGCGCCATTCCGAAGTTTTGCCGCGCCCAAAGTTATCCAGCGACATTTGCCGCTCCTGCACGGATTCATTCATCATCTCGACCGTTTGAAACGGCAACGTCACGCGCAATGGCGCGCGCCGTTTTGTCCGTGCTTCATCTTCGTATTTGCCGTCCCAAATGAGTTCCGTTCGCATGATTATTCTTTACCTGTCAGGTTCAATAGCGTCGGCATGGCTGACGATAACGGATTTTGTCGCCAAACCGAAAGCAAAACATTTTCCCCACGCTCGCACGCTTGAAGATTCCCGAAACGCAGACGAACGTGAGCGGTTATGATTTGTCCTCGTTGCAAAACTGAATGCAAAAAATTTGGATTTTTTAACAATCGCTGCCAGCGTTACCGCTGCAATTCGTGCGGCAAAACTTTTTCAGACATTCCGTATCGGCCACTCGGCAGACTCAAAACACCATTCAAAAAGGCAACGCGAATTGTAAATCTTTTGGTCGAAGGAATGGGGATGCTCGCAATCTCAAGGCTAACAAAAGTTAATAAGAACACTGTCCAAGCGATTTTGGAAGTGGCGGGAAGCAAATCGGCATTTTTAATGGACAGGCTTGTGCGTGAGGTAAATTTTCCATTCGTTCAAGTTGACGAAATGTTTTGTTTCGTCGGGTGCAAAGAAAAAAATAACGTGACCGGCGACACGGAACGAGGACGGCAATCCATTTTTCTCGGCGTGGATGCGGACAGCAAATTCATTATCAATTGGATGATTGGCAAACGCACTTCCTGCACGATTGAAAAATATATGCAGGATTTGAAATTGCGCGTGGCGCGGCCATTTCAATTGACCACGGACGGTTACGAACTGTTTGAAGATGAAGTGCGGTGGGCATTTTATGGCGAAGTGAATTACGGCCAAGTGAGCAAAAAATTCATCCATCCGAAAGCAAAGGATGCAAACACGGCAGAAGGGCGTTACGAACCGAGTCGGGTTAAGACAATTTACAAACGGCAAGTATTTGGGCTGGCGCGGCTCGACAAAATCAGCACGTCATACGTTGACCGGACGCATTTGAATTTGCGGTTGTTTAACCGTCGGCTGGCGCGCCTGACGCTGGGTTTTTCAAAAAAGCTCGAATGCCTCAAACAGTCGGTTGCGTTGTCCATCGCGCACTATAATTTTTGCCGCGTTCATCATTCGCTTCAGGGCGAGACGCCAGCGATGGCGGCGCGATTAACGAATCACGTCTGGACGATTGCCGAGCTTCTTACGGAGTCGGGACAAATCGGTTCGGAAAAGTGGATTTGCCCGTTGGATGAGCGAACTGTTTCACAGCCATTTGAAGTTCTCAAACTTTTGCCAGCGTGACAGGCAAACATTGTGTTTTACGATTTAATCAAAATGCGTCGCCGAGTCGAATAACCACCTACAAGGTTTAGTAGGTTACGCTAAAATGGAAAATTGCAGAAAATGACATTGCAAGCATACCTGCCGTAAAGTGCAGGTTACGTAATTTTGAAAAATCTGAAATAATTTGATGATGACATACCAACAAACAGTTAAGGGTTTGTCGTTAATTGTCTTTCGGGAATATGCAAGTTAACAAAACCTGAAATAATTAGGAAAATTTGAAACTAAAAACGCAGCCATGACCAATTCGTTGCTTTTATGTTCGCGATTGCCAGCGCGCCTTGACGTAAATCAGGCGGCGGAAATTCTTGGCTTCGTGCCGCACGAAATTTCCGTGCTCATAAGTGCTCGTTTGTTAAAGCCACTTGGCAAACCAGCCGCGAATGGCCACAAATTTTTCCACGCTGCGGAAATTGCCGAATTATCACAGAACCGCGATTGGCTGGACAAAGCAACGCGCGCGGTCACACAACGCTGGCAGGAACGAAACCGCAAGCGCAAAACAGATTCGGTTTTAATTTCCGCTCACCAATTGTGATTCATTCCATCGGTTGCGTTCATCAATCGGCGGACAAATCACCAAAGCATTTCGCGCGTAAGCATCATGGACGGCTTTTGAATTATGTCCCAAAGCAGCTTGCGCCCATCGTTGCGGAATGCCGATAACTTTTGCGCGCTCCGCCCATGAGTAGCGGTAACTGTGAAGTGAAACGCCATGAATTTCTAATCGCTGGCATAATTTCCAAAAGTAGCTAGAACGTCCTCGGTCATCCAATTTGCGGATATTTGGAAACAACGCGCCGCGTCTCGGCAATTGTTTCAAAATTTCTTCAAGCCCTTTGCCAATTGTCAGACACGCTGGCGGCAAATTGCGGCCTTCAAGTTTTTTGCGGTTATAAGACAAGACGCGGTTAAGCCAATCAATGTTTTCATCCGTGAGATTTGCGCCGTCGGTTTGACTTGCCCCGATGAACCAAAGCAATTGCAAATAAAGTTTCCATTCTTCATTGGTAAGTTTCTCCAATAATAATTTGTGTTCGGCTTCCGTAATTGCACGGCGCGATTTCTTTTTTACTTTCGGCCACAATTTGCGCGCAAGAATTGGCGCGAGAATCCAGCCCATGCCGAGCATGTCGTTGTGCATCGTTTGCAAAAAGGCAACGGTTGAATTTGTGCCGAGATTCATGGCGTGAAATAAATCATCGGCTGTGGTTTCAACCAATCGTTTGTCGCGCAGAAATAGCATTGATTTTGTTTTCACAAAGTTTTCATGCCTTTTGCGGGTTGCTTCTTTGTCGCGATTGCAGAACCGTTCCATCACATCTGCCCATGTTCGCGTGATTAGTTTCGGGTCTTGGGCAGCAAGGTAAGTTTTGGCCATTGCCAAATTCATTAGCGGTTGCGAGACCGATTCGTTTTTGGCTTGGATTATTTTCTGTGCTTCAACTTTGTCCCGCGTCAGCAAACTTTTTTGCTGGCCGGTTTCGCAGTCTTGGTAATAAAACATCGTTCCGCGACGGAACATTGTGAAACGATTTTTCATTCGCGCCTTTCATTTTATGCACACGAATTGAAATCGTTTTCTGCTTTGTGTCGGATAGTCAGAAATTCTAAAGAATTCCTGAACAAATCAGTATTTTACTGACACTTTCACTGACAGTTGGACGATTTTCCCCCTTTTTGAAACCGGAAATCCTCGAAAAGCCGAGGAAACGGCGATGGCGGAAGGGGTGGGATTCGAACCCACGGTAGAGTTGCCCCTACTCCTGATTTCGAGTCAGGTGCCTTTAACCACTCAGCCACCCTTCCATCTTAAATTTCGCCGGCCAATTGGAGTGGTGCGGATAGCAGGACTTGAACCTGCACGCCTTGCGGCACTACCACCTCAAAGTAGCGTGTCTGCCAATTCCACCATATCCGCACTCGGTTCAATAATGAAGCAGGGTAAAGCGGCAAAGGCAAGTTGATTTCACTTGCGCCAACGTCATTCAAAAAATAATTGCCAGCCGCGCCAACGGTTTGGCTCGGTTGGACTAAATCCTTTGCTGCGCATTTTACCTAAATCCATTTGGAACAGTAGCCCCACGCTGTGCGCGCCGCGCGAATTGTCGCGAATGGCATCAATGCCATAGGCGTAGGTAAGCATGATTTTGAACCGGTCATCGGGCGTGCGATATTGAATTCCCGTGCCGACGCCGGAAAGCCAATTGCCCGGTTGCTCTTCGCCCTGCAAATAATCCACGACGGCGGTTGACCAGTTAAGATTGACGTTCCAACGTTTTTCCTTGTCGAGCGGGAAAAGATAATTGGCGTTGAGCAAGACAAATTGGCGCGCGGAAATTTCCTGATAGTAATAACCGGGCAGCGAAAGCGGATATTCGGCGATGAGCGGCAGAAATCCGCCGAGGCGATACGCGCTGAAATGGTCGGCATCAATGCTGGAACCGGCGGTCAGCCGCAAATAAATATTTTGGCGCGTCTTGGGCAGCGTGTAAGACAGCGCCGCCTCGCTCCAAAATAAATGCGAGTGTGATTCAACTTCATCCGGATAATCAGGAAAGCTGGGCGACCCGTATTTGCCGCTGCCGGTGCGAAAATCACCTTGATACCAAACGGACAATTCCATGGCCAGCGCCGGGAACAATGTCGGCTCAATGCCGCCAAAGCGCAGGCCGGTGCGGATTTGAAATTCGCCGTGGTCGGTCGGCAATTGAAAATCGGGCGCGGTATCGCCGCTGCGCGCAAAAGTCGAGTAATGAAACGTGCCGCGCAAAACAAAATTCAAAGGAATTTCATTCTGCGGATTGAACAAATGATAAATGCTTTGCGAAATTTCTCCGCCGTGGCCCGTGAACGATTCGGCAGGAATAAATTTGCCGCCGCGAATTTCATTATAACTGTCGCCAAAACCGCCGCCGGCCAGGCCGATGGCATAATCGGTGTTCGGGCCAAGGCCGTTGACAAATCCCAATTCCGAATCCACATACACCGGCGCGACGGCGAGTCGCAGCGTTAAATTCGTCTTAATAAAATCCGGTTGATTGTGATAATAAAATGCGTAGCCGGCGAACGGCCCGTGCCCTTGAAAAGATTGGTTGTAGCCAAATTGAATGAGGTCTCGCGGCACAGGGTCAATTTGTGCCGCGGCAAAAATTGGAGCAAACAACGTCAGCCACACCAACGCGCGCCCGGTTTTATTCACGCGAATTTAGTAGCGCACAACGGCATTTTTCGCAAGTGGGGAATGTAATCCGCTCGACACCGCCGCCAATTTTTGGCTCACTATCGCGCCGATGGCGTCGCTCAATTCTGAAATTTTACGCAAAGCAAAAGGGCTGGGTTTTTCCGACCGGCAAATCGCCCATCTCGTTGGCAAAACCGAAGACGAAATCCGCGCGTTGCGGAAAAAGTTGAAACTCGTTCCCAGCTATCGTCTCGTGGACACCTGCGCCGCGGAATTTGAAGCTTACACGCCGTATTATTATTCCACTTACGATTGCGGCGACGACGAGGTCAAAAATAATTCCGCCAAAAAAGTGATGATTCTCGGCGGCGGGCCGAATCGCATCGGCCAGGGAATTGAATTTGATTATTGCTGTGTCCACGCCGCGTTCGCGCTCAAAGAAGACGGATTTGAAACCATCATGGTCAATTCGAATCCCGAAACCGTTTCGACGGATTACGACACGAGCGACAAATTATTTTTTGAGCCGCTGACGCTCGAAGACGTGCTGCACATTTATGAACGCGAAAAATGTTGGGGCGCGATTGCGCAATTCGGCGGACAAACGCCGCTCAACCTCGCGCTAGGGCTGCAAAAGAACGGCGTCAACATCATCGGCACTTCGCCGCAAAGCATCGAAATCGCCGAGGATAGAAAATTGTTTGCCGCGATGCTCGACAAACTAAAAATTCCGCAGCCGCCAAATGGCCTCGCGACCAATGCCGAAGAAGCTCTCGTCATCGCCAAAAAATTGACTTACCCGGTTCTCGTCCGCCCGAGTTTTGTTCTCGGCGGACGCGCAATGCAAATTGTTTATTCTGACGCCGAACTTTCGCATTACATGAAATTTGCCGTCGAAGCATCGCCGGAACGTCCCGTGCTCGTGGACAAATTTCTCGAAGACGCGACGGAAGTGGACGTGGATTGCATCACCGATGTTGGTTTGAAAAACGGCGGCACAATTGTCATCGGCGGGATGTTGGAGCACATCGAATTCGCCGGCGTGCATTCCGGCGACGCGGCGATGGTTCTGCCGCCGCACACGCTTTCTGAAAAAGTTATTTCAACGATTCGCGAATACACGCACGCGATGGCAAAAGAATTAAAAGTCATCGGCCTGATGAATGTGCAATACGCCGTCAAAGGCGAAAAAGTTTTTGTGCTCGAAGTCAATCCGCGCGCGTCGCGAACCGTTCCATTTGTTTCCAAAGCCATCGGCATTCCGCTCGCAAAACTTGCGGCGAAAGTCATGGCCGGAAAAACGTTGAAGGAGTTGAAATTTACGAAAGAAATCTGGCCGAAGTATTGGGCGGTCAAAGAATCCGTTTTTCCGTTCAATCGCTTTCATGGACAAGACATTTTGCTTTCGCCGGAAATGCGTTCGACCGGCGAAGTCATGGGACTCGACGCGGATTTGGGAATTGCTTATGCGAAATCGCAAATGGCGGCAAATTCGCCGCTACCGACCGGCGGAAAAATTTTTATCAGCGTCAGCGACGCGCACAAAAAAGAAGCCGTCGCGATTGCCAAACAATTTTCAGATTTAGGATTTGAATTGGTCGCGACCAGCGGCACGGCAACCGTTTTGGAGAAGGCCGGATTAAAAGTTCAGCGCACGCTAAAATTAATGGAAGGACGCCCGAATGTGGTTGATTTGCTGAAAAACAAAGAAATTCAACTGGTCATCAACACGCCCGCCGGCGCCGCGCCGCGTGAGGACGAAATCAAAATCCGCACCACCGCCGTTTACACCGGCACGCCAATTATGACAACGCTTTCCAGCGCCAAGGCCGCCGCGCTGGGCATCGCCGCGTTAAAAAAATCCGGCTACGCCGTCAAGACGGTTCAGGAATATCACTGAGTGCTTGCGCACGGCCACCAGTTACAACTCTTCAGCAACGGTTTCTTTTGAAGAACGGAGGACGCGGAATTTGTGTGTCCACGGGTCAATGCGACAGGCCGGAGCATAATCACAAAAGGCGCATGGCGTATCCTTGCTTTTTTTATAAGGCGAAACGTCCGCCTTGCCTGAAAAAATTTGATTTCCAAATTCGCGCAATTGCATTTCCACGCGGTCGAGCAATTTCTCAAATTCAGCGCGCGGCAATGCTTCGACGGAACTGGCGTAAAGCTCGCCGTCTTTCGTCAGACGATAATTGAATTGGTCGCGCGCGCATTTGGAATCCAGTTTCACCAAAACGCTCGCGTCAAATCTGCCGGTATGTTTGTAAGCGGCGCGGCGCGATTCATCCGTGTTCGACAAAACTTCTTCGCGCGTGCCGTTCTCAAATTTTCCGCGCAAATTGATGTAGAAGACGCCGACGGGATTTAATTTGTCCACGCCGAAAATTTCGCGCGGATTTTTCCAATGACGCAGCACGTTCAAATATGCCAGCAGTTGCAACTGAATTCCATGCTTGACGAAGAGCGCGTCCAATTTTTTCTGGCTGGATTTGTAATCCAAAACAATTGCCGCGGCATTTCCATTTTCATCGCGACACAAATCCACGCGATCAATTCGGCCGTTCAACGCGAGCTTGTGGTTGTCGTCTAAATCAATTTGCCAGGCCGTTTGTGGATTTTCTTTGCTGCCAAAATCCAATTCCGCCGCGGCCGGTTCGAATTGATTTTGTTCGCGCAGCCATGCGATGCTGACGGCAACAAAGTCCTGCAACGATTCGGTCATCGCGCGCGCGGCGAATCGCGATTGCGCGGCTTCATTCAGCAATCCGCTGCGAAAATTCTTAATTTGTTCGTCCGCAATTTTTTCAATTTGTTCGCGCGCCTGTTCCGGCGTTAAATCGCGCCAGCGTTTGCCTGCAGCGATGATTTGTTCATGAAAATTTTTCAGAACGTCGTGCTGGAAGCTGCCGCGTTCGCGGGCGTCCAATTCAAAAACTTTTCGTTCTTCCGCGCGCAAACCGCTGCGGACAAAAAACCGGAACGGACATGACGCGAATTCTTCCAGCCGGCTCACCGACGTTCGCAAAACCGGGCTGTAAAGTTTTTCGGCGATTTCCGGCGACAGATTTTCTTCCGGATTCGGCTCGCGCAGATTTTTCAAATCTTCTTTTAACTTTAAAATTGTAGGAGACGACGTAAGGAGTCTCTGATTTTCGTTTGATTTGAGACTCGTCACCTCGTCTCCTACAAGCAGCGGAATAATTTCGGAAATATTTTCGATTTCCGACGGCGCAATTTCGCTTTGGAATTCTTCAATTTCGAGCGACGGGAAAATCTGCTGCAAATGCGCGATGAACGGTGACGGATTTAGAATTGTTCCTTCAGCATCGGCGCGCGAAAACGTCAGCATCAATTTTTCACTCGCGCGCGTGCAGGCAAGGTAGCCGTAAAACCGTTCGCGCGAAAGCTGCTCGCGCAAATCCGGGCCGCGCGGCATTTGCAATTCATTGCGATCAGCTTCGGTCAAAATCACCGGAGCATTTGGCGTCGCCGGAAAAACAGATTCATTGACGCCGAGCACGAGCGCAAATTTCAAATCGGGATTTCGAGCGCGGTCAATCGCGCCGACGAGAACTTCGTCCAGCACCGGCGGAATGACGCCGACGGTAAGATTGGCAAGGCCGGATTCGAGAATCGGCAACCAATCGCGCAGCGGCAGCGATTGATTTGGAAAGCCGAGCTCGAGATTTTCCAAAAGCGAATTCATCTGGTCGAAAACCGAATCGTGAGTCGAAGCGGTCGAAATTTCTTCACGCCAATCTTCTAACCGTTGCTCAATTTTCAAATCTTCCCAAAGTTCACGGAAAATTTCGGCAAGCTGTTTTCCAGTCGGTTGGAATTTCAATTTGCCAAGTTGTTTGTAAAAATTTTCGAATGGCGGGAGAATTTTCTTTCGCAACCGCTCGAATGATTCATCCGGCAGAGGTTCGCGCCATTTTTTTCCGCTCCAGCCAAACTCCAACGCGGCGTTCTCCAACGCATCAATTTCATTTTCTTCGGCGGCGCAAAATCCGGCCTTGAGCGCGGCGAACCAATCTTCATTTTTCCAATCGAACGCAACCGTTCGCAACGCGCTGCGAGTCAATTCAGCTAGCGGGTGATGCGCGATGCTTTCGCGACGGTCGAGAAAAAATGGAATTTGGTAGCGGCGAAAAATTCGCGCCAGCGGTTTGTGATAATTGTCAAGATTACGAACAATGACGGCGCAATCACGGAAACGATTTCCATCGCGAACAAATTTAAGAATTTCGCGCGCGGCGAAAATGGCTTCGGATTCGGCATCGGCGCAGCGAACGATTGAAATTGCTGATTGCCGATTGCCGATTGCGGATTCTTCCGAATTGTTGCGCAGAGGCTGCTGCCAATTTCTTTCCAACGATTGCAATGCAGGATTTTCGGCGAAGCGATTTTTCTTTAAGCCGCGTTTGAGAAATTTGATTTCAATTTTTGCA
>JAJPKI010000265.1 GCA_021323835.1 Verrucomicrobiota bacterium
AAGGCAAAACCGTTGAGGTCGTCGGCATCGACGGCCTCACGTTGAAAGTGAAACCGAAATGAAGAAACAAGTTTTATTCGTATGCATCCACAACAGCGCGCGCAGCCAAATGGCCGAAGCGTTTCTAAATCAGATTTGCGGCGACGAATTTGAAGCGCATAGCGCGGGCATTGAGCCGGGGAAATTAAATCCGGTGGTCGTCGAAGCGATGCAAGAAATTGGAATTGATATTTCCGGCAACAAAACGAAATCGGTTTCGGAATTTTTGAAATCGAACAAATTATTTTCTTACGTCATCACTGTATGCGATGAAACCAGCGCGGAGCGTTGCCCGATTTTTCCGGGCGTCACGACGCGATTGCACTGGGGATTTCCCGACCCATCGGCATTTTCAGGTTCGCACGAAGAAAAATTGGCACGAACGCGCGAAATCCGCGATGCCATCAAACAACAAGTCGAAAACTGGTGCAAAGAAGTTTGTCCTTTAACGGCAGCATAATCATCAACCCAAAACAAATCGGAGAAAATTTATGGACCAATCAACACAACATCTCATCGGCGGCGCCATGGCGCTCATCATTCCGGTTTTCGTCGTCGGGCTTTTCATTTTGACTTCGGCAATCAAAGTTTTGCGCGAATACGAGCGCGGCGTCATTTTCCGGCTCGGCAAATTGCAGGGCGCAAAAGGGCCGGGCGTGATTTTTCTCATTCCCATTATGGATAAAATGGTGCGGATGGATTTGCGCGTGGTGACGATTGACGTGCCCAAACAGGAAATCATGACCAAGGACAACGTGCCCGCGACGGTGGACGCGGTGATTTATTTTCGCGTCGTGGACCCGAACGCCGCCGTGGTGAAAGTCGAGAATTTCTGGAAAGCGACTTCACTTATCGCGCAGACGACGTTGCGCAGTGTGCTCGGCCAGTCCGCGCTGGACGAATTGCTTTCGCAACGCGATGTCATCAACCAGAAGTTACAGGAAATCATTGACCGCCAAACCGAGCCATGGGGCATCAAAGTCACCGGCGTGGAAGTCAAAGAAGTTGCACTGCCCGACAGCATGAAACGCGCAATGGCCAAACAGGCCGAAGCCGAACGTGAACGCCGTGCAAAAGTCGTGAATGCGGAAGGCGAATTTCAATCCGCCGAAAAAATGGTTCAAGCCGCCGCGTTGATCGCCAGAGAGCCGATTGCGCTGCAATTACGTTATCTCCAGACGATGCGCGAAATGGCAAGCGAGCACAACACGACGACGTTTCTGCCGCTGCCGATTGATTTGTTCAGCGCGTTTTTGAAAAAATAGTCGCGTGATTGCCGCATCTATTTTAGTGACCATCAACCTTTGCGTCTTGATGGTTCTGCTCGTCGCGGGCATGTGGTGGTTGAGCGGATGGGACGCGCATGTCACCGGCGAAAATAAAAAGCGGGACATTATTCGCCGCGTTGTGCGCTGCGCCATTTCCGCAATCTTCATCGGAAGTTTTTATTTTGGGACACTGGCCGCCGGAAAAATCATGGTCATTCCTGTCGCGCTGGCTCTTTTGTGGTGCGGACCGATTGCGGAAATGGTGTCGCACAAATTCAATAAATTGCTCGGAACCGCCGGCAGCGATGTAGCGTTTGAAAAAGATAAATCGGTTGAAAACATGGAAGTGGTTGCGAATTTGATTCAGGCGGGGCGCCATGAGGAAGCGCTGGAGCTTTACGAAACGCTCGAAGAATCCGGCGATGCCAACGTCGCCGTGCTGGAAACGCTGCTTGACCGCGCGGGAATTCCGCACAAAAAATTCAAACAGCCCAAGCCGTTGCTCGACGCCGGCCAACTGCGCACGCAGGGAAAATTCGCGGAAGCGGAACAAATTTTAAAATCATTGCTGGAACAAAACCCGTCGAACACCGCCGCGGCGATGATGTTGATGCGGCTTTACGTTCAGGATTTCAAGCGTAGCGACAAGGCGATGGACGTTTTGCGCGCGCTGCAACGCCAGCCGCATATTCCGGCAGCGCAAATCGAATACGCGCAGCGTTCGATTCATGATTGGGGGCAAAAAAAGGTCGAAGAAATAATCGAATTGCCGGAAACCGTCGAAGAACTTTTGGCAGCAGGCTATTTCGGCACGGCGATTGACATGCTGGAAAAAGCGGCTGCGGAGCAGCCGGACAATTTTGAAGCGCAATTAAAATTGGCCGAAGCTTACGGTTTGCATTCGCGCGATATTTCGAAAGCGAAAAAAATTATCGAGAAACTCGAAAAGAAATCCATTTTCACCGACGCGCAAATTCAAACCGCCAAAGCGAAATTGGAAGAATGGCGTGAGGCGAAAATTGCAAAATGATTTACCCGGAAGTTTTCATTCGACAATCGGCCTTCGAAAATCGAAATTGAAATGGTATGCCGCTTTACGAATATGAATTGTGCGAAGGCAGTTGCGTGGTTTGCAGCGGCAAATTCACGCTGAACCGTCCGTTGTCCGCGCCGCCGCTGGAAAAATGTCCGGCGTGCAAAAAGCCGGTGCGCAAAATCATTTCCAAGTTTAACACGTTGCGCGGGAACGAGCTTACGCGCGCGAAAAATGCGGGTTTTACGGTGCTAAAAAAGGTGGATAAGGGCAAATACGAACGGCAATGACGGTTTTGTTTGAATTGATTTTTGACCGGCGATGTCTATTAGATTAGGCTTTTAATTGGATGATTTTCAATTTTCCAGCGTTAAAACGATGGCTGCCCGCTTTTATTTGCGCAGTGGTCGCGGTAACGGCAGCGCACGCGCAAACGATGAAGCGCGGGCGGCCGATTTTATTTTCCGCGCCGGACAACCAAACTTTTTCAAATGCGAACAGCACGCCGTCGCTGTCGCCGAAAGCGGATTTATCCGCCTTGCAGGATTTAATCAAAGCACCCGCGCCGTCCTTCGATTATGCGCCGCAACCGCAGCCGCAGTTGCAACCGCCGCAAATTCTTTCGCCTGCGCAGTCCGAACAATTACGCCAGGCGCTCGAAAAGCAAAAAAATTGGACGCTGATGACCCCCGCGGAAATCATGGGCGTGGAAACGCCGGAAAAAATTCTCGGTCTGCCGGAAACGAATGCAAATCAAACGCCCGTGGAAAAATTTCTCGCGCGTCAGGAACAAATGGACATGGCGCAGCCAACCAACTTTTTCAATTCACCGCCGTGGAATTCTGACAGCGAGATGAAAATGGATTCCCGCTCAATGGCGGCGGAAGAAAACCTGAAAGCTTCTCAACCGATTTTTAGCACAGTCTTTGATAAACCGGAAGCGTCTGTGTCCGCGCCCGACGCGAATTCAAGCTGGCCGAATCCGTTTGGCGCCGCGCCCGCGCCAGCTTCGCAAAAACAGACGGAGGAACAACTGGCCGAAACGGAGCAGTTTCGCAAATTGCTTGAACCGCATTCGACGCCTGCAGCCGCGCCGATAAATTTTTCAGCGTCAATTAATCTAAATCCGGTTTCGCCATTCGAACAAGCTGCGGTTGCGCCGACCAGGCCGGCCATACTGCCGGCGAACAACAGCGTGAGCGCGTCATCCGGCACAAAAACTTTGACGGGAACGTCCGCGCAAAAAAATTTCCAGGCCGAGCCGGAATTGCGGCCGCAGTTGCCGCCATGGTTGCAGCCAACGCCACAACCCGGAGCAATTCCGCAACGGCAGTTTTGATTTAGAAGCCCGAAGTCACGACGAGCACTTGTTCGAGAGTCGAAAGGCCGTCACGAGCGCGGTCGAGGCCGACCATGCGAAGAGTTTTCATTCCTTCTTTGATGGCGATTTTTCCCATTTCACGCGTGCTGGCGCGGCCAATGATTAATTTTCGAACGGAATCGGTCACGGTCATTGCTTCAATGATGGCGAGGCGTCCGGCGTAACCGGAATTTTTGCAGCGCTCGCAACCGCGGCCGCGATACAACTGCACGCCTTTGAACGTTTCCGGGTCAATGCCCAAATCTTCGAACATTTTTGCCGGATAATTGACGGGTTCTTTGCAATGCGAGCAAATGCGGCGCATCAAGCGTTGGGCGCAGGACAAAATCACGGACGATGAAATCAAAAATGGCGCGATGCCCATGTCGTCCAGACGCGCAATGGCGCCGGGCGCGTCATTGCAGTGCATGGTGGAAAGCACTTGATGGCCGGTGAGCGCGGCTTCGATGGCAATTTCCGCTGTTTCAGTGTCGCGAATTTCACCAATCATCACAATGTCCGGGTCCTGGCGCAAAATGGAACGCAGCGCGTTCGCGAACGTTAATCCAATTTCCTTTTTGGTCGGCACCTGGTTGATTCCGGGAATTTGGAATTCCACCGGGTCTTCGACAGTGACGATGTTGTAAACCGGATTGTTCAACTCGTTGAGCGCGGAATACAGCGTTGTGGTTTTGCCGGAACCGGTCGGGCCGGTGACGAGAATCAATCCATGCGGCGCGTCAATGGCGCCTTTGAATTGCTTAAATGTATCGGGGTCGAGGCCCAATTTATCGAGACTGGCGGACAAATTCGATTTATCGAGCACGCGCAACACGATTTTTTCGCCATGCACGGTCGGCAAAACGGAAACGCGCAAATCGTAATCCTTGCCGGAAACTTTCACGCGCATGCGCCCGTCCTGCGGCAAACGACGCTCGGCGATGTCGAGGCTCGACATGATTTTGAAGCGCGAGGTCAGTGCCAATTGCATTTGCTTGGGTGGTGGCGTGGCGTCCAGCAACGCGCCGTCAATGCGATAACGCAAACGCATTGATTTTTCAAACGGCTCCAGATGAATATCGCTCGCACGGTCTTTGATGGCTTGCAGGACAATTAAATTGGCCAGCTTGATGACCGGCGCTTCTTCGCCGGCGGCGGCCAATTGGTCGAGGTTCATGTCCTCGGCGGCTTCTTTAATCGCTTGAATGTCCGCCGCTTCGGCTTCTTCTTTTTGCGCGCTCTCGATGATGTCTTCCATCGTGCCGCTCTTGGCCGATTCGATTTGCGCAAGCTTGTCGTTGACGGATTTTTCGGAGGCAATGAGCGGCGCGATTTCCAATCTGGTGATGCGCTTGACGTCATCGAGGGCGAGAACGTTGAGCGGGTCGGCCATGGCGAGGAACAATTTATTTTCCAATCGCGAAACGGGAACGACCTTGTGATTGTGCTGCATGTCGCGCGGAAGCAAATCCAGAACGTCGTCCTGAATGCTCATGCGCGTCAAATTAATCGGCGGCACGTTGAGCACGCGCCCCATGCAGACGGCGAGGTCTGCTTCGCTGACGTAGGATTTGTCAACGATGAGCTTGACCAGACGCGCGCCGGCTTTTTTCTGCTCTTCGAGCAATTCTTCCACTTGCGTCGGCGTCAAAAGGCCGTCTTCGACGAGTGCGTCGGCGATGCGTTCACCAAATGATTTTACTTTGGCCATGAGTTTAACGAAATGCTTTGCGGATGATGGTCATCAATTCCGTCGGCGGTACCAAATACCACAGCAAACGATGCGGCGTCGCCTCGGACAATTCTTTCGCCGCTTGTTGATTAAACGGATTCACCGTTGCGACCAAAACCGATTTGCTCATGCGGTCAAACGGCGCCACGCACCAGCGGCGGCATAAATCCGCCGGAAATCCGCGCAACAATTCCATGTCCATTTCATAACGCTCCAACGGCAAAAATGCCGTGCGCGATTTATCCGCGAGCAATTTCAGGGACCTCTCGATGACAAAAATACTTTTGTCGTGCAGCGTCTGGATAAACGGCTCAATCACATCTTCCGGCGAATTCATCATGTCTGCCGTGCGCCAGCACAAATCAAAATCACCCGCGCTGATAAGTTTGCTGTCCACAAAAATTTTCCGCATGGTGCGCTTGCCGTCGTCAATTTCCTGCCCCGTTGAAACGCGTTTTTGAAATCGCGTCGTCGAATCCACCGGCGACGGAGGCGCCAGCGCGGCCGGTTCAATGGCTCCGGACGATTGCGACACGGCATTGCTCGCCTTGTCTTCGATGTTGCGCAACGCCGTTTGCACTTCCGCATCGTTCGGGCGGCGCTGCAACACCGTTTCATATTCCAAAATCGCGGACGAAAGCTGCCCCATTTCCGTGTAGGATTCCGCGATGCGTTTGGAAATGCGGATGACGTCGGCTTCGCGACCGAGTTTGGTGTAAGCTTCCTTAAGAATTTCCAGCGACTGGCAATCATTCGGCTGCGATTGCACGATGACCTCGAACATCTCAATCGTCTGCTTCAATTGAGCTTCTTCGGCCTGAGTTAATTCTGCGACTGCCATGTTAAGCAAATTTGCTGAACCGAATATCGCAACCTTAAAACTTTTTCTGACGCAAAGCAATCGCGGAAACTATTTTTTGAAAAATTCCAATACTTGAAACTTGCCTCCGGAAACTTGAAACTCAATCCGTGGAACGACCCATTCCAAAAATGTTTCCCGCTCCCGGCGAACGCATCCTGCGCTTCGCCGGCGATAAAATCCGTTTTGAAATTAAAAACGGAAATTCCGGAAAGGAAAATTTCCGCGCCTTTCTCCGCACGAATTTAGGCCGCGCCGCCGCACGCCGAAAAGAAATCATTTCCGCCCACGCCGGACACGTCGCTGCCGCCGGAATTTCCTGGCGCGATTTGCCGATGCAAAAAAACGGCGACGTTTGGGAAATCGAAATCTCGCTCGCCGAAGCCGGCTATTTCAAAGCCAAGCCCTATTTGCTTGATGAAAAAAAATGGCAACACTGGCCAGACGGTTCTGACATCGGCATTTCCGTTCATCCCAATTTTGCTCGGACGGCCAACACTATTTACTGCGCGTTCACACGACTGTTCGGCGCAACAAAAAATCTGGCTTCAACTGCTGATGCGCAATTGGAAGCGCAGCTCAAATCGCTCGACGAAAAAAATTTCACCGTCATTCCGCCATCCGGAACTTTTCGCGATTTGAAAAAGCAATTGCCGCATATAATCCAAAAACTCGGCTGCCGCATTTTGCATCTGTTGCCGGTTCACCCGACACCGACGACTTACGCGCGCTTTGGTCGTTTCGGGAGTCCTTATGCCGCCCTTGACATGACTGCGGTTGACCCCGCGCTCGTCGAGTTCGACAAACGCACCACCGGCGTTGACCAATTTTGCGAACTTACTTACGCTGCGCATTCGCTCGGCGCGCGCGTTTTTCTCGACATCATCATTAACCACACCGGCTGGGGTTCTCGTTTGCAGGAAAATTCACCGGAATTTTTCCTGAAAAAATCCGATGGCGAGTTTGAATCGCCCGGCGCGTGGGGAACGGTGTGGGAAGATTTGGTCGAACTCAAACAGGATTCCGTTTTGCTCTGGGACAAAATTGCCAACGCGCTTCTCATCTGGTGTCGCCGCGGCGTGGACGGTTTTCGCTGCGATGCCGGCTACAAAATTCCCGTCGCCGCGTGGCAATACATTATCGCCCGCGTGCAAGACGAATTTCCTGAAACAATTTTTTTGCTCGAAGGACTCGGCGGCTCATGGGAAGCGACTGAAAATCTTTTGACCGAAGGCGGAATGCAATGGGCGTATTCCGAATTGTTCCAAAATTATTCCGGCAAAGATGTGGCGTGGTATCTCGATTATGCCAATTCGCAAAGTTCACGCGTTGGCAGCTACGTTCACTATTCCGAAACGCATGACAACAATCGCCTCGCCGAAAAAGGCCGCGCATGGTCGCTGTTGCGAAATCGTCTATGCGCGCTGACGAGTCCAAACGGCGGATTTGGGTTCACCTGCGGCGTTGAATGGCTCGCGGCGGAAAAAATAAAAGTCCACGGTTGCAATGGATTGAATTGGGATTCTGCTGACAACATCGTTCCCGAACTCGCGCAACTCAATGAACGTATTTCCAATCATCCATGTTTTTTCGACGGCGCAAAACTCACGCGCTTAAGCGCGTCGGATTCGCCGATTTACGCATTGCTTCGCGAATCCGCGGAAGGAAAAGATTCCGTTTTGATTTTGGCAAATTGTGACGTTGAAAAAGAAAATTCTGTCACGCTTTCCGGATTCAAAATTCAAAATTCTAAATTCAAAATTGATTTATTAGGCCAGCCGCTTCCAAAAATTTCCGCCGCCAAAGGTGAAATCAGTTTCACACTCGCGCCCGGCGCAGTTCATTGCCTTGCGCAAACGGAAAAACCAACCGGTTTGAGCGGCGAAAACTATCGTCGCGCCCGCGCGCAAGCGGCGTTTGCGATTCAGGCGTTGAACCAAATTCTGCTCGCCGAAAATTTTTCCGATTTCGACTGGCAATTTCTCGCGCAACAAATCGAAACATCGCCGCGAGATTTTTTGACGGCGGCAAGTCAATTGCGGGAAGGACGGTGTGTCGCCGTCCCTAAATTTTCCGCGCTCATCCAAAAAACTGCGCGCGGAGAAATTTTTCCAAATGTCGTCACCTGGACTTTAATTGACGCGCGCCGCGTCACGCTGATTCCGGCAAATCATTGGCTGCTTATCGAAGATTCAGTGCCGTTCCGGGCGGAATTGAAAACGGAAAATTCGATTTCAATCCACGTTCAAGCGATACCTTCCGGCAAAAATTTCATTGCCGCTTTTGCGCCGCGAGAAGTTTCCGCCGAAGCTGAATTGCATTTAGAACGTTACGCGGCAACATCGCAAAAAATATTTGCAGCAATTCAATTTCTTTCGCCCAATCCGCAATCCGCAATCCGCAATCCGCAACCAAATGATTTGGTTTTGCTGACCAACGGCATCGGCGGCATGGCGCGTATTTGCGTTGACCTTGGCCGCGTCAATTCAAAATACGATTGCATACTCGGAGCAAATTTAAACCCGAATTTTCCTGTCGACCGCCACATTTTTGTAAAACGAATGCGAGCATGGGTGAACGCGGATGGATTTCTTTCGCCGCTCGATTTCAAAAATCTCGTTACATTCAAAAATGAATCCGGCGCGATTTGGAATTTTATCGCGAATGCCGGCGACGGGCGCACGGTGGAAATCGAATTGCGCGCGGAAATGCTCGAAGGAAAAAATACCGTCGTTTTTCAGTTCAGCCGCCCGACCGAAAAATCCGCGCACGGAAAACAATTGCCTGCTGATGCGGATGTTCGTTTGACAATTCGTTTCGACATCGAAGACCGGAATTTTCATCAGGAAACCAAGCGCAACAACGGCGCGGATTTCCATTTCAATTCCAATTGCCGCGAATTGAAAAATAAAATCGGATTTGAATTTGTCCCGGCGGCTGACCGGCAATTAAAGATTTTTTCGGATGCCGGTGAATTTCATCTCGAACCGGAATGGTCTGAAAATATTCCGCATCCCATTGAAGCGACGCGCGGCCAAACTGCCAGCGGCGACGCTTACAGTCCGGGCTGGTTCGAAATTCCACTGGCAAAAGGCGCGAGCACAACCCTCGCAGCCACCGCGGAATTGGAAAAATTTTCTGCCGATGAAATTTTTAACTTGAAACCGGAAGCCATCGCTTCTTCCGACAGATTTGGCAACAAACTTTTGCGGGCGGCAAAACAATTTGTCGTTCGTCGCGACAACGGCAAAACTGTCATCGCCGGTTATCCGTGGTTTTTGGATTGGGGACGCGACTCGCTGATTTGTGCACGCGGATTGCTCGCGGCGGGAATGATTGACGAAGTGAAATCGCTTTTGCTCACGTTCGCGAAATATGAAAGAGACGGAACGCTGCCGAACACGATTCACGGCAACGACGTTTCCAACCGCGACACGAGCGACGCACCGTTGTGGTTTGCGATTGTCTGTGAAGATTTGGCTGACGAAAAATTCTATTCTGCCAAAGTTTCCAGCGAGCGGACGATTTGCGATGTCTTGAAAAGCATCGCGGAAAATTATTTGCGCGGCACGTCGAACGGCATTTGCATGGATTCCGATTCGGCGTTGATTTGGAGTCCGGCGCATTTCACGTGGATGGACACGAATTATCCGGCGGCAACGCCACGGGAAGGTTATCCTGTCGAGATTCAAGTTTTGTGGATTCGATTGCTGCAACAGTTGGAAAAATCCTCGCCGGATGGGCCGACGAAATGGCGTGAACTTGCAAATCGAGCGACTGCGTCATTTGAAAAATTATTTTGGCTCGAGGAACAAGGTTGGTTCGCCGACGTTTTGCTTGCGAAAAAAAATGTCGCCGCGCGCAACGCAATTGCCGGCGATACGCTGCGCAGCAATTGCCTTTTCGCAATCAGTCTCGGTTTAATTTCCGGCGAACGCGCGAAACATTGCGTTACTGCCGCACAAAAATTTTTAGTCGTGCCCGGCGCATTGCGCTCGCTGGCGCCGTTGCGGGTTTCAATTCCCTTCGCCGTTTATGGAAATGACGGGCGACTTTTGAACAATCCAGCCGAACCGTATTGGCCGCGCTACTTAGGCGACGAAGACACGAGCCGCAAGCCGTCGTATCACAACGGCACGGCGTGGGTCTGGACATTTCCAAATTTCTGCGAAGCCCTTGTTCGCGCATGGGATTTTTCACCGGAAGCGATTGCAACGGCAAAAAGTTATTTGAGCAGCGCGGAAAAATTATTGAACGAGGGTTGCCTCGGCCAATTGCCGGAAATTCTGGACGGCGATGCGCCGCACGCGCAACGCGGTTGCGATGCGCAGGCATGGAGCGCGACGGAATTTTTGCGCGTATGGAAATGGTTGAATTCGCAAAATTCACAGGCAAAATGAAGCCGTGAATTTCCGCGACAAAATCATTCCTTTTGAAAAATTGCCGGATTGGCGAAAACAATTTCGCGTCAGCGGGAAAAAACTTGTCGTTACGAATGGCGTCTTCGACATTTTGCATCTTGGCCACGTAACCTATCTCGAAACCGCGCGAAATTTTGGCGACGCGCTTTTAGTTGGAATGAATGGCGACGCAGCGGTTCGCGAATTGAAAGGCCCGACCCGTCCGGTGAATTCTGAAAACGACCGCGCGGGAATTTTGGCCGCATTGGAAAGTATTTCCGCCGTTTGCATTGTCGCGGAAAAGACGATGACGAGATTTCTCGCCGCCGCGCAGCCGGACATTTACGTCAAAGGCGGCGATTACACTTTGGAGACTTTGAATCAGGACGAGCGGCGCGCGGTTGAGTCGGCAGGTGGAAAAATTAAAATTATTCCATTCGTGCCGGGAAAATCCACGACGGCGCTGCTGGAAAAAATTTCGCGACTGTAAATCAAAATGAATAGCCGCGAAGGAACACAGAAAACGCAAAACGAAATTTCGTTCTTGTGCTCTTTGCGTTCTTTTGCGGCCAATTGAAATGAAAATTTTGGTCATCGCCATGGCCGGAATCGGCGACGCGCTGATTGCCACGCCGTTCATCCGTGAATTGCGAGAAAATTTTCCCGACGCGACGATTGACGCGGCGGTGATGTGGCCGGGCGCAAACGATTTGCTGGCGCACAACTCAAACGTTAATTGCGTCTTCCAAAAAAACATGCTGATGTGCGGGCGCGCGCAGACGCTGCAATTTTTGTGGTCGTTGAGAAAAAACCGTTACGACATTTCCATCAACACGCATCCGCAAAGCCGGATTCATTATCGGATTGCCGCATTTTTGATTGGCGCAAAAGCGCGCATCAGCCATGAATATGAAAACTTCCATTGGCTCGACCGCAAACTTGTCACGGCGACGTTGCCGCAGGATTATTCGCGACATTCAATTGAAAATAATTTTGACGTGTTGCCGATGATTGGCGCGAAGAAAAAGCTCGCGGCGCATCAAATGGAATTTTTCACCGAGCCGGGCGACGAGCAATTCGCCGAAGAATTTCTCGCAAAAAATAAATTAATCGGCAAAAAAATTCTTGGCATTCACGTTGGCTCCGGCGGCACGAAAAATTTGCCGCTCAAACGGTGGCCGTTGAAAAATTACGCCGGGCTGGTTCGCAAATTGAATAAAGAACGACCGGACATTCACGTTTTACTTTTCGGCGGCCCGGAAGAAGCGCGCGACCATCAAATTGTTTTGGCGCAAAGCAATTGCGATTTGACCCTCGAAGCGAAAACGCAAAATCTTCGGCAAACGGCGGCGTTGATGAAACGTTGCGGCGCCTTTTTGAGCGTGGACACAGCATTGATGCACATTGCCGCCGCCATCAAAGTTCAAAATCAAATTGTTATTGAAGCGCCGACGCTGAACGCGACGAATTTGCCTTACGGAAATGAATTTTTGCT
>JAJPKI010000068.1 GCA_021323835.1 Verrucomicrobiota bacterium
TTGACAGGGGAATGGGAGGGGAAAGTGTAGCGTCGAGCCTGCGGCTCGACAAATCGGCGCATAGCGCCGACACTACAAAACCCGGAGTCGATTTATACGTCGGCGGCACGGAACACGCCGTGTTGCATCTGCTTTATGCGCGGTTCTGGCACAAGGTTTTGTTCGACCTCGGTTACGTTTCCACGCCCGAACCGTTTTTCAAGCTCGTTAACCAAGGCATGGTGCTCGGCGAGGACAATCAAAAAATGTCCAAGTCGCGCGGCAACGTGATTCCGGTGGACGTGCCGGTGCGCGAAGCCGGCACCGACGCGCTACGACTTTACGAAATGTTCATGGGCCCGCTCGAAATGGTGAAGCCGTGGAGCACCAAGGGCGTCGAGGGCGTTTACCGTTTCCTCGGTCGCGTCTGGCGTTTGTTCGTGGATGAAAAATCGGAAACGGCTTACGAGCAGGCAGGAACCACAAAGACGCAAAATCACGAAGAACTTTTGGACTTAATTCTTTTGGACGGCGCAATCTCGGATGTCGCCGCAACGCCCGCGCAATTGAAGACGCTTCATGTGTGCATCAAAAAAGTCACGGAAGATTTGGACGCGCTGCGTTTCAACACGGCGATTTCCGCGATGATGGTTTTCATCAACGAGGCGATGACGTGGCAGACGAAGCCGTTGTCCGTGATGAAAACTTTTCTGCAACTGCTCGCGCCGTTCGCGCCGCATTTGGCCGAAGAACTTTGGTCCCGATTGCATTCGACGTTTGGCAAAGTCGCGCCATCGCTCACTTACGAACCGTGGCCGAAATTTGACCCGGCATTGCTCGTGGAATCGGAAATCGAAATTCCGGTGCAAGTGAATGGCAAATTGCGTGATGTGATTAAAATTTCCGCCGATGCCGACAACGCGACGATTGAAGCCGCGGCAAAAGCTTCGGACAAAGTTCAACCGTATATTTCCGGCAAAGCGATTAAGAAAGTGATTATCGTGCCGAAGAAAATGGTGAATTTGATTGTGAGTTAACTTTTGTCATTAACGCTTCCATTCGCGGCAATACATAAAACCATAGGCTTGGATAAAGTTTTTATAAGTTTCAGGTTCTGCCTCACGCAATTTAAGTATATCGGCGAGTTTTTCAGAGGCATCAACCATGAGCGCTTTCATTTCGGCATCAGTAATTCGGCTCAAGCTTTTATCTTTTAGCAGAGGCGAGTTTTTTCCTGCATGTAAATCTTCAAGAAGGCCATTTCGAAATGCATAAGCCGTTAATGCGTTTGCTTCATCTTGAAGAGTAAATCCGTCTGGAAATGCCTGTGAAAATATTTCGGCTGGCAAAGCTGGAATTTTAGGCAGCTTATCTTTTCCGTAACCTGTTTTCATTTTTCATTCATTTCTCCGCGCCAGCCAAAATGGTTTGAAAATGCGGCGGCTGTTCTTCGCGCGCGACGACATTGATTTCAATTTTTTTGAAGCCGGCATTTTCCAGCCAGTGATGCAAATCGCTTTCGGCAAAACCCAACCAGCGGTCGCCATAAAGTTCGCGCGCTTTATCAAAATTGTGCTTGAGCAAATCGAGAATTAAAATCTGTCCTCGCGGTTTCAAAATTTTATGCGCGGCGACAATTGCGTCCGCAGGAATCTCCGCATGATGCAGCGCCTGGCTCAAAATCACGAGGTCAACGCTGTTCGGTTCAATCGGCGGGTTTTGCAAATCGCCTTGGCGGAATTCCAAATTTTTCAGGCCGTTCTTTTTTGCTTTGGCTTTTCCAAACTCAACAATTTTTTCTGAATTGTCCACGGCGATGACGCGTTTCGCGCGGCGCGCCAGCAATTCGCTTAACAAACCTTCGCCCGCACCCAAATCCGCGACGACAAGCGGCGGCAAAATCCGCAGCAGCAGATGTCCAAACGCCTGCCACGAGCGGCCCGGTCCATAAACGCGGTCGAAACGTCCCGCAATTTGATTGAAATAAACCTGCGCCTGTTCTTTGCGTCGGGCGATGACGCGCTTCAAATTAATTTGGTCGTGCGAATGCTCCGCCAATTCCTTTGCGCCGCGAATCGCGAGTTGAATGAATTCACGTGCTGTCGCGTCGGCATTTTCGTTCAACTTGTAAAATGTGCGTTTACCATCGCGACGCGATTGCACGAGCGCGGAATCCTGCAGCAAACCGAGATGAGTCGAGATGCGCGACTGGCCGAGCCGCGTGATTTCCTGAAGTTCATTCACGGAAAGCTCATCCTTCTCCAACAGCGCGACGATGCGCAGTCGCGTCGGGTCGGACAGGGCGCGTAAAGATTTTAAGGTCGCGGACATGATTTTATCGCGTCAAAAATTTCTTTGAGAAACAATTTGACGATTCTTGAAATTGTTATATCATCAAATCCTGATACGTCAATACGTTTAATATGAGCAAAAATTACATCTTTTCTTCCGAGTCCGTCGGCGAAGGCCATCCGGACAAAGTCTGCGATACCATTTCTGATTACGTCCTCGACGCGTGTCTCGCGCAGGACAAGCACAGCCGCGTCGCCTGCGAAACTTACGCAAAATCGAATCTCGTTGTCGTCGGCGGCGAAATCACGACGAAGGCGAAATTGGATTTCAATCAAATCGCCCGCGAAGCCATTCGCGACATCGGTTACACGCATGACGACGATGTATTTCATGCGGACAAAGTTTTAATTGTCAACGCCATCACGTCGCAATCGCCGGACATCGCCCAAGGCGTGGATGCGCGCAAGGCTGAAGGCAAGGACACCGCCGAGCAAGGCGCCGGCGACCAGGGTTTGATGTTTGGTTACGCGTGCAACGAAACACCCGAACTCATGCCTGCGCCCATCATGTATGCGCATCAGCTTGGTCGCGTGCTGACAAAAATTCGCAAGACCGGAAAAGTGAAATGGCTTCGTCCGGACGCCAAATCGCAAGTGTCGGTTCGTTACGAAAATGACCAGCCGGTGGAAATCACGAACGTCGTTATTTCGACGCAACACGCGCATGACGTTGAGCACGCGACCATCAAAGATTTTTGCGTCGAAGAAATCATCAAGAAAACATTGCCGAAAAATCTTCTGACCAAGAACACAAAATTTCTCATCAATCCGACCGGACGTTTCGTCGTCGGCGGACCGCAAGGCGACACCGGTTTGACCGGTCGCAAAATTATCGTGGACAGTTACGGTGGCATGGGCCGTCACGGCGGCGGCGCATTTTCGGGCAAAGACCCGAGCAAAGTGGACCGCAGCGCGGCTTACATGGGTCGTTACGTTGCGAAAAATATCGTCGCGGCGGGACTCGCCACGAGCGCTGAAATTCAATTCGCCTACGCTATCGGTTATCCCGACCCGGTTTCCGTTTGCGTCAACACCTTCGGCACCGGCGTCGTCAGCGACGAAGCGATTGAGCGCGCGGTTTGCGAAGTGTTCAGCTTCAAGCCCGCCGACATCATCAAGCAATTGAATTTGCTCCGTCCGATTTATTCCAAGACGACCAATTACGGTCACTTCGGCAAAAATGACCCGGACATCACCTGGGAAAAAACTGACAAAGCCGAAGCGTTGCGCAAAGCGGCGGGACAAACAAAATCTGCCGCCGCGCGAGTCAATGGCCGTGCCGCACGCGTTGCTGTCGGAGCGTAAATCAACCACCAATTTATTATGGCAAAAATCCAACTCTCACCGTCACGCCGCGCGAAACCGACCGGCGCAAAACCATTGCCGAAAAACGGCGCGAACGGAAATGGCAAACACGATTTCGCCGTGCGCGATTTGTCGCTCGCGGAATGGGGTCGCAAAACCATCCAGGTTTCCGAGCACGAAATGCCGGGCTTGATGGCGATTCGCAAAAAATACGGCCCGAGCAAACCGCTCAAAGGCGTGCGCATCACTGGCTCGTTGCACATGACCATCGAGACGGCGATTCTCATCGAAACGCTCGTCGAGCTCGGCGCGTCTGTGCGCTGGGCGAGCTGTAATATTTTTTCGACGCAAGACCACGCCGCTGCCGCGATTGCCGCCGCAGGCATTCCGGTATTTGCGCACAAAGGCGAAACGCTCGAAGAATATTGGGACTTCACGCTTCGCGCGCTCACGCATTCCGGCAACAAAGGCCCGCAGCTCATCGTGGACGATGGCGGCGACGCCACGCTGCTCATTCACAAAGGCTACGAACTCGAAAACGGCGACAATTGGGTCAACACGCCCAGCGACAATCACGAAGTTGCCGTCATCAAAAATCTTTTGAAACGCGTCGCGAAGGAACGTCCCGGTTTCTGGCATGAAGTTGTCAAAGACTGGAAAGGTGTTTCCGAAGAAACGACCACCGGCGTCCATCGCTTGTATCAAATGTTGGAGCAGGGAAAATTGCTTGTGCCCGCCATCAACGTCAACGACTCCGTTACTAAATCCAAATTCGACAATCTTTACGGCTGTCGCGAATCGCTCGCTGACGGCATCAAACGCGCGACCGACGTGATGGTCGCCGGCAAAGTTGCCTGCGTCTGCGGTTACGGCGATGTCGGTAAAGGTTCAGCGCATTCGCTGCGTGGATTTGGCGCGCGCGTCATCGTCACGGAAATTGATCCGATTAACGCGTTGCAGGCCGCGATGGAAGGTTTCGAAGTCACGACGATTGAAGACACGCTCGGCACGGCCGATCTTTACGTCACGACGACCGGCAATTGCGACGTCATCACCGTCGAGCACATTTTGAAAATGAAAGACCAGGCCATCGTTTGCAACATCGGCCATTTCGACAACGAGATTCAGGTGGACAAATTGAACAACGCCAAGGGCGTGAAGAAATTGAACATCAAACCGCAAGTGGACAAATACACGTTGCCGAACGGCAACGCGATTTATCTGCTCGCCGAAGGTCGTCTCGTGAATCTTGGCTGCGCGACAGGACATCCGAGTTTCGTCATGTCGAATAGCTTCACCAACCAATGCCTCGCGCAATTGGATTTGTGGGCGAACCGCGGCACGAACAAAGTCGGTGTTTACCGCCTGCCTAAAAAATTGGACGAAGAAGTCGCGCGTCTGCACCTCGAAAAAATCGGCGTGAAGCTGACGAAGCTCACGAAGAAACAGGCTGAATACCTCGGCGTGCCGGTCGAAGGCCCTTACAAACCGGAACATTACCGGTATTAAAAATCTTTGGGAGGGGATGGCGTGTTGCCGTCCCAAAATTTGGGTCGCCGACACGGCGACCCTCCCGCGCAGGCGAACAGAGAAATCTGTTCGCCTTTTTGCATTAAAATCGCTTCAATCTTCGCTTCAATGAGCGAACGGCAAAAGACGATTTCTCTGCGACGGCTGGCAAAATTACTGTTGCTGGCCGGCGCGACGATTTACGCGTTGATTTGCGCCGTCATCGGCGCGAATCAGCGTTCGCTCATTTATCACCCGCAAGTTTTCACTTCAGCGCAGGTGGAGCAAAAGGCGCGCGACGCAAACCTGGAACGCTGGACAAATTCTGCCGGACAATTCATCGGCTTCAAACGTCTTTCGCAAAAGCAACCAGCGAACGGGACGGTCCTCGTCACTTATGGCAATGGCAGCACGGCGACGGGCAGCGCACATTATGCCGACGACATCCAAAAAGCGGCGGCACTGGATGTTTTCGTTTTGGAATATCCCGGTTATGAAGACCGCGCCGGTTATCCGACGGAAAAAAATTTATTTACGGCGGCGACCGAAGCATTTAATTCGTTACCAACGAATAATCCGATTTATCTTGTCGGCGAATCGCTTGGCTCCGGCGTGGCGTCGTATTTGGCGGGAACATTTTCAAATAAAATTTCCGGCGTCCTTTTGATTTCGCCGTTCGACAGTTTAACCAGCCCGGCGCAATATCAATATCCATATTTGCCATGCAGTTTGCTGATGATTGACCGGTTCCCCTCGAAAAATTATTTACGCAATTATCATGGCAAAATCGGCGTGACGGTTGACGGCAAAGACACGATTGTGCCGGAAAAATTTGGCCGGCGGCTTTACGAAAATTATTCCGGCCCGAAAAAACTTTGGGAATTTCCCGACGGCGGCCATTGCCAAATCACCGGGCCGCAAACGAATTTCTGGACAGACGCCATTGGATTCTGGCAAACCAATCCAAAATAATGTTTCGCATCGGCATAGACCTCGGCGGCACCAAAATCGAAGGAATTGTTCTCGACGATTCAACCCGCCTTCGCCAAGGCTCCGTCGCGGCGGGGGAAATTTTTCGCAAGCGCATCGAAACGCAGCAGGAAAATGGCTATCGCCACATTTTGAATCGCATCCAGCAACTTCATGACGATCTGGCCGCGCAAATTCAAAATCAGCCACATACCTTCGGCATTTGCACGCCGGGCGCGATTTCACCGCGCACCGGCCTGATGAAAAATGCCAACACGATTTGCCTGAACGGCCAGCCGTTGAAACCGGATTTGGAAAATTTGCTCGGGCGAAAAATTGAAATTCAAAATGACGCCAACTGTTTCGCAATGGCCGAAGCGCTGCACGGCGCAGGACGCGGCGCAAATTTGATTTTCGGCGTCATCATGGGCACCGGTTGCGGCGGCGGAATCGTTTACAAGCGCGAAGCCGTCGTCGGGCGACAAGCGATTGCCGGCGAATGGGGACATACTTCAATCGACCCGACCGGTCCGACTTGTTACTGCGGTCAGCGCGGTTGCGTGGAGACTTACATCAGTGGCGGCGGCGCGGAAGCGCGTTACGCTGAAAAATTCGGAACCAAAAAATCATTTCAGGAAATTGTCGAAGCTTTTTGCGCGGGCGACCCGAAGGCCGTCGAGTTCATGAAAATCTTTTTCTGCCATTTCGGCCGCGCGCTGGCAAATCTGATTAACGTGCTCGACCCGGACATCATTGTCCTCGGCGGCGGCGTTTCCAATTTCGACGCGCTTTACAAAAATGGCGTTGCGGAAGTGGCGCAGCAAGTTTTCAGCGATTCGCTCGAAACGCCGATTGTCAAAAATCAACTCGGCGATTCCGCCGGCGTCCTTGGCGCGGCGCTGATTGGAATTTAAAATTTTATTTAGAATTCTGCGCAACGGAATCGCTGGACATTTTGCGCAAATCCATCTTCAATTCCGCTCCCAGCCAAACGCCAAATGAAAAATAAATTCTTTCTCCAAATTGCTTTCATCATTTTTATTTCCGCTGCCGTCGTCGCGCGCGCGACGCAAACATTTTCATTGAGTTCGCTCGACGTGAGCAAAGTAATGCAGGATTCCGGCCGCCCGCGCGCGAATCAATCCGAAGAACGACATAAGCTCACCATCGGCGGACAGGTTTTCACGAACGGTCTCGGCACGCACGCTTACAGCCGATTTATCATTGATTTGCAGGGCAAGGGCGAAACGTTTTCGGCCAAAGTCGGTGTGGATGATGAAGTCGGCAAAGGCAACGGCGCGGTGCGGTTTGAAATTTTCGGCGACGGCAAACGGCTTTGGCGCAGTCGCGTGATGCAGTCGGGCGATGCGGCACGCGATGTAAATGTGAAGCTCGCGGGCGTCAAACAAATAGAATTGGTCGCGAACAACGACGCTGACAAAATTGATTTTGACCACGCCGATTGGGCGAACGCATTTATTACAATGAGTTCGGGCGAGCCGTCCGCAATTTCGCCGCCGCAGGAACCCGCTGTTATTTTGACGCCAAAATCTTCGCCGAAACCGCGCATCAACAGCGCGAAAATTTTTGGCGTTCGTCCCGGCCATCCGTTTCTTTTTACCATCGCGGCGACCGGCGACCGACCGATGACTTTTTCCGCCGATAATTTGCCGGACGGTTTGCAACTTGATGCGAACACCGGACAAATCGTTGGCGAATTGGAAAAATCGAATACGTTCGTCGTCACGCTGCACGCCAAAAATTCGCTCGGCGAAGCGACGCAGCAATTCAAAATTGTTTGCGGCCCAACCATTGGCTTGACTCCCGCGATGGGTTGGAACAGTTGGAATTGTTTCGGCTCATCGGTCACGGAAGACGACGTGAAACGCGCTGCCGATGCGATGGCGAGCAGCGGCCTCATCAATCACGGCTGGACTTATGTCAACGTGGACGATTATTGGGAAGTGAAGCCGAGCGCAACGAACGATGCCACATTGCAAGGTCCGCAGCGCGATGCAAACGGAAAAATTTTGCCGAATCCGCGCTTTCCCGACATGAAAGGCCTCGCGGATTACATTCACGCGAAAGGTTTGAAGGCCGGACTTTATTCGTCGCCCGGCCCGCTCACCTGCGGACGTTGCACCGGTAGTTATGAACACGAAGATTCGGATGCGCAGCAATATGCCGCGTGGGGATTTGATTATTTGAAATATGACTGGTGCACTTACGCTGACGTCGCCAAGGAAAAAACCGGCGAGGTGCGGACAAATTACACGTTGCCGACATTGCAAGCGCCGTATCGCGTGATGCGTATCGCGCTGGACAACGCGCCGCGCGACATTTTGTTCAGCTTTTGTCAATACGGCATGGGCGACGTCTGGAAATGGGGCGCGGAAGTTGGCGGCAATTCCTGGCGCACGACCGGCGACATCACTGACATTTGGGGAAGCATGGCCGCGAACGGTTTCGGCTCTGCCGGTCGCGAGCCATACGCCGGGCCGGGACATTTCAACGACCCGGACATGCTCGTCGTCGGCTACGTGGACGTCGGTCGTGGAAAAAATTTGCATCCGTCGCGCCTCACGCCGAACGAACAATACACGCACATCAGTCTTTGGTGTTTGCTTGCCTCGCCACTGCTCATCGGTTGCGACATGACGCGGCTCGATGATTTTACGCTCAACCTTTTGGAAAATGACGAAGTGCTCGAAGTGGACCAGGACCCGCTCGGCAAACAAGCAGCGCGCGTTTCGCAAAACGGCCCGCTCGAAGTTTGGGCCAAAGACATGGAAGACGGCTCGAAAGTGGTCGGCCTTTTCAATCGCGGCCACACGAGCGCGAAGGTCATTGCGAAA
>JAJPKI010000320.1 GCA_021323835.1 Verrucomicrobiota bacterium
AATCGGGTTTAGAGGAAAAGGCTCGAAAAATATTAAAAATCCTCAAAATCAATCCATTTCAAAATCCGCCGCCATATGAAAAATTAGTTGGAGATTTGACAGGAGCATATTCCCGCCGCTTGAACATTCAACATCGAATTGTTTATGCGGTTAGTAAAGAATCAAAAACAGTGAAAGTTATTCGGATGTGGACGCATTACGAATGAAAGCTATCAATACTCAATTTGGCGCAAGCTCTCGTCCTCCATTGGAGCGGATGTTAAAAATACATCAAGCCATCCAGTCGGGAAAATTTCCTAATGCATCCACTTTGGCTAAAGAAATTGAAGTCAGCACAAAATCTATTCATCGTGATTTGGAATTCATGCGGGATCGAATGGCATTGCCGATACAATACGACTCGCAACGCAACGGCTATTATTATTCCGAAGAAATAAGTGCTTTTCCAACATTGACGATTAGTGAAGGCGAAGCGGTGGCTTTGATATTGGCTGAAAAAGCTTTATATCAATATCGCGAAACCCCTTTTGAAAAACCACTGTTGAGTGCCATTCAGAAACTGAAACAGTCGCTAAACAATTCAATCTCTTTTAATCTCAAAGAAATTGATTATGGGTTTTCATTTCAAACGCGCGCCGAGCCGATTTTGGATTTGAAAATTTTCGACACCTTGGCCAAAGCCGTCGCGCGGCGCGAGCAACTGGAATTGAATTATCGCAAACCCGGCGCGCGCAATCCCGAAGCGCGTATCGTTGACCCGTATCATCTGGCGAACGTAAACGGCGAATGGTTCTTGTTCGCATTCGACCATGCGCGAAAAGACATCCGCAAATTTGTTCCGGCGCGAATTCAGTCGATTCAGCGGACCGGCAAAACCTTTGAGCGTTCCAAAAAATTCTCTCTCGAAAAAGAATTACGCGATAGTTTTGGCGTTCATTCCGGCGAAGGTGAATTTGAAGTGGTGATTCGCTTCAATGCGCGCGCGGCGGATTACATCCGCGAAAAAAAATGGCACGAGTCGCAGCAATTGCGCGAATTGAAAAACGGTGGAGTGGAATTGAAATTAAAACTCTCGAGCCTCGTGGAAATCGAGCGCTGGATTTTGAGTTGGGGCGGCGATGCGATTGCAATTAAGCCGAAGCAATTGGTTGAAGCGGTCAAAGAATCGGCGAAGAAAATTTTGTGGGCTTAATTTTTATTGAAGCAAAGCTTTTGCCCGATTTTCTTCATTTAGACGCTTTTGGTTTTGATTTATCAAATCATTCTCTCCCTTTGCCTTTTGTGCAATGGCTTCTTTAAGATCGGCATCTAAAGCAGGAATCATGGAAAGCAACTTTTCCAAATTAGTTACATCATCTTTTGACCACAAACCGTCTCCAATTATCAAATAATTTGGAGTGACAAAGTCAACATCACTGAAACAGTCTTTATTTATTTGTTCAATTGGAAAAAGGACGCCATGTGTATAACCCAAGCAACATTTTGATATGTTATTTGTAACCCAATCTGCCAGGTGATTTGTTAAAGCTATTTGACACCATTTTTTATATGTCGCAATCCATTTGTAGATTTGGTCGTCGTTTCTTAAAATTCTAAATTCTGCGGTTTCTTTTGCAAAAGGCCAGTCGTGTTTCGTTATAAGAAGACAATTCGCGTTGATATAAGAAATTGAATATTGACATGTAAATGTCAAACCATGGTTGTCCGTAAAATTAGTTTCAAAGGAACGAACAATTTGCGGAAATTTTTTGTCTTCGACAAACTGCCGAAAGTAATTGGATTGTTGTTGAGCGGTTTCCACAATGTTTTGAGCATCAACCTCTGCTTTTTTTGCAACTATTGCGTTTTCATTTTTAATTCTCAGAACCGTAAAGTCAATTAACAACAAGCCAAAAACGATGATTAAAAATAAGCGTTTCATAGCTTTGTCCAGCGTTTCTCTTCTAAGCAAAATTTGAGGTTTCCTTTGACATCTGCGAAAACAATTGATTCTGGATTTGGAAGTTTTTTAACCACTTGTTCCCATGTGGTCGGAATTAATTCTGGAAGCGTGGCGGAATGAAACACCCAGATTATCTGAACGTCTCTTTGATCAAAAAAAGTATAGCCAATGTAAAATGACCCGGCATTGCCATTTAATATTTCATTACTTGCTGCTACATATTTTTTCATGGATTTTATTCCTTCTGTAACTTCGCTTATCTACGCCTGCCAAAATTTTTTGTCGAGAAGAATTTCATTGCCACAAAAGAACACAAAAATCGCAAAGAATAATTTCTTTTTGCGTTCCTTGCGTTCTTTCGCGGCTATTGCTCCAATTTGAAATTCAGCGACTGTGACAAAAATTTTTTCGGATTTTCGAAAACGACGTGTTCAATCGCTTTTGCCAAATGACCGCGGCGTTTCATTTCCAGCGCGGTTTTCGGCACGGCTAATGGGTCACTGATTCCCCAATCGCACGCGCTGTTGAGCCAGAGCCGTTCGTTGCCGTAAATTTCCAAAATATCAATCGCGCGCGCAGGCGTGCATTTGGTTTCGGGATAAAGCGTCATGCCCGCCCACATGCCCGCGTTCAAAACCATTTCCACCGTGTGCTCCTCGACATGGTCAATAATCACGCGCTCCGGCTTGATGCGTTTGTCATTTTTCAAAACGTCGAGAATCAATTTCGTGCCTTTAAATTTGTCTTCGAGATGCGGTGTGTGGACGAGAATCAATTGATTGAATTTTGCCGCGAGGTCAACTTGCATTTCCAAAACACGCATTTCGTTTTTGGAATTTTTGTTCAAGCCGATTTCGCCGATGCCGAGGACATTTGGGCGATTTAGAAATTTCGGAACGAGCGCGATGACTTCTTCGGCGAGCTTTACATCCTCGGCTTCTTTGGAATTGATGCAGAGCCAGCAGAAATGTTTCAGGCCGAATTTCGCCGCGCGTTTCGGTTCGTGTTCGGTGAGTTGCGAAAAATAATCGTGAAAGCCTTCGACGGCGCTGCGGTCGAAGCCCGCCCAGAACGCCGGTTCGCAAACGGCTTCGCACCCGGCCAGCGCCATGCGCTCATAATCGTCCGTGATGCGGCTGACCATGTGGGCGTGTGGTTCAATGTAGCGCATAAATTTTAGCCACAGATGAAACACAGATTGAACACGGATGATTTCATTTGTCAGGATAAGCGCCGCACGCGGCTTTCGTCGTTGCTTTGGCAATCGGTTTAACCGTTAAATCACTGAATGCGAGCAGAACATTTTTCGCTTTTTCTTTTCCATTTAATTTCGTGAGCGCTTCGTGAAATGCTTTCAAGCGAAAATCGTCTTCATCCCCTGCCCGCTCAACGCGGTCGAGAAATGAGGCGATTTCAACAAGCTTATGTCGCGCATCGAGAAAATATAAATCAAGAACTTGCTGCGTTGTCATAATGATTGGACGAGTATAAAGCGGAAATGTTCAGCAGCAAGAAAAGCCGCTGCGATTTAAATTGTGGAACAAAGAAATTAACTTTTCAAAACTGTCGCGCCTGCCGCCGGACGTGAAACGAAAATCGCCGCTTCAATTCCAGTTTTCTGCCGATATTCCGTCGCGAGTTTTTTTGAAATCGCATCTATCGCGTTGCTCTTGACGAGCGCAACGGCGCAACCGCCAAATCCGCCACCAGTCATACGGCAGCCATAAACCCCACCCTGCTCGCCGATGCTTTCGGCGATTTCAACGACCGCGTCCAATTCCTTGCAACTGACTTCGTAGTCGTCGCGCAGCGAACGATGACTGGCATACATCAATTGCCCAACCGTCGGCCAATTGGAATTACGAACACCTTCGGCCGCGCTGACGGTGCGTTCATTTTCTCCAATGACATGGCGCGCACGGCGAAAAACAATATCACTCATGGCTGATTTCTTTTGTTCCAGCATTTCCGCGGTGGCGTCGCGCAAACTCGCCACGCCTAAAATCTTCGCTGCTTCTTCGCATTGCGAACGGCGCACGGCATATTCGCCGCTACCGAGTTCGTGCCGGACATTTGTGTTGGCGATAAGCAATTCCACGGACGGGTCGTTGACGGGAACCAATTTGGTTTCGCGCGTGCGACAATCGAGCAGGAGCAAATGGTTCGATTTGCCCATGACGGAAATGAATTGGTCCATGATGCCGCAGGGCACGCCGGCAAATTCGTGTTCCGCTTTTTGGCAGAGCAACGCTTTTTCCACCGGATCCATTTTTTTACCGGTCGCTGATTCGAGCAACGTCGCAGTGCAAACTTCCAGCGCGGCGCTGCTGCTCAAGCCCCCGCCAAGCGGCACGGTGGAAAGCATTAAAACGTCGAGAGCGGGAATTTTGACGCCGCGATTTTGAAATCCGGCAATGACGCCGCGGACGTAATTCGACCATTTCGGATTTCCTTTTTCGACCGGCTTGGAAATATCAATGACGGCTTTCTCGCCGACTTGCTCGTCGTGAATGGAAATGTTTTGTGACGTGCGCGAAATGTCAGCGGCCATGACGCAATAACGTTCAATGGCCATCGGCAAAACGAATCCATCGTTGTAATCGGTGTGCTCGCCGATGACGTTGACGCGTCCGGGCGCGGCGACGAACCATCGCGGCGGGCGTCCGTAAATGCGTTGAAACTGTCTGGCTAAATCAGTTGCGAGGTCTGGTAATTTCATTTATCAAAAAAATTGCGCCGGAAATCCGACGTTCCGGCGCATTCAAAAATTCATTTAATTCAATTTGCCGGCGGATTTTTTCCGCCGCGAATTGCGCCGAGCAACATCAGCGCGCCAAAAACAAGAAGCACGACGCCCCAAATCAAATCAATGTTGATATTGAGCGATTGCGCGCTCGCGCCGTTTGCGGCGCCTACGACGATGAGCAGCACGCCGATGAGCGAAAACATGAGTCCGATTGGCCAGCGTATGTCGAGTCCCATAATTTTATTTGGTTAAATTTTAATTTCAGCTTACCAGAAAATGATGTTCATGATGACGCATGCAATCAGCAAAATGGTGCCGAGCACAGCCGGTCGTGCAAAGAATGGCTGATCTTCGTCTTTGATTTTCGGCGTGAGCGAATAAACAAGACCTTTCAACTCCGTGTCGCTCTTGGTTCGTTTCGTCATCAACGAAATCACAAATGTCAAAACGAAGCAGCCGGTAAACGCAAACGCAGCGAGCCAGAAATTCTGCGCCATTTCACTCGGGAACGTGTGCTGGATGCCGAGATAACCGCCTTTGATGCCGGGTGTATTGCCAGCGGCAATCGTTAGCGCATGGAAAATTGTTGAGGTGCAAATGCCGCCGAACAATCCAATGAACGCGGCGACGCCAGTCGTGCGCGCCCAGAACATTCCGAGCAGGAACGTCGCAAACACCGGCGCATTGACGAAGCCGAAGACAAGTTGAATCACATCCATCGCATTTGAATAGTGACTGGCGAAATAGGCGCACGCGATGCTCAACAAAATGCCGACGACAGTGATGAATTTGCCCATCCAGAAATAATGCGCGTCGCTTTTGTTTGGAACAAAGAACGCCTGATAAATGTTATAAGTCCAAACCGTGTTGAACGCCGTAACATTGCCCGCCATGCCGGACATAAATGATGCCAGCAAGCCAGTCAACGCAAGGCCGAGCAAACCTGGCGGACAATATTTTTTCACGAGCGAAAGAATGACGCTGTCGTAATCGTTTTCCGCAACACTGTTGTAAATGCCGTTTTGAATTTCTTCATCAGCCATTTTGGTCTTCGCGTTTGCAGCAATTAACGCCGCAATTTTTGTGGAATCAATTTTTTTGCCGAGCGCATCGCCGACGGCTTTGACGTCGGCGTCGGTGTCAGCAGGGCTTGCGGATTTAACGGCGGCAACGGCGGCGGAATAATTTGCCTGCGAAATTGGCGGTGGCGGCAATCGGTAGCCGTCTTTGCCGGTGAATGCGAGTCCGGCGGCAATCATGCCCGGCAAAATGACAAGCATGGGAAAAAACATTTTCGGAATCGCGGCGATGAGCGGCGTGCGGCGCGCGGAAGTCATGTTCTTTGCAGCCATCGCGCGTTGGACGACGAGAAAGTTTGTGCACCAATATCCGAACGCGAGCACGAAGCCGAGACCAAAGACCATTGCAAAAACATCCACGCCCATCGGATTATTCGCCGAGCCGCCGAGCAGCGGCTTCCATGCGCTCGTCCACGCGTCGGGCGCAAATTTATTATCGTTCACATAAATCGTCGCCGGACTTTGCGCGACGCTGGCGAGATTGCCTTTCAAAACATTCCAGCCGCCGACATCTTTAAGTCCGAGCCAAACGACTGGTGCGAAGCCGAGGACAATCATGAAAAATTGCAGCACTTCCGTGTAAATGGCCGAGGTCAATCCGCCTTTCAAAACATAAATCAACACCACAGCCGAACAAATCCAAAGGCTGATGTCATAGTTCCAGCCGAGAAGCAAATGCAGCAACTTGGCCAGCGCATTCATTGAAATGCCGGAAGCGAACACGGTCATCACCGCAAAAGTAAATGCGTTCAGACCCATCACCGGTTTGTTGAATCGCATTTGCAGATATTCCGGAACCGAACGTGCTTTTGAGCCGTAATAAAACGGCATCATAAATATGGCGAGAAAAACCATCGCGGGAATTGCGCCGACCCAATAAAAATGCGCGGTGGCGATGCCGTATTTCGCGCCGCTCGCGGCCATGCCGACGAGTTCAAGCGCGCCAAGATTTGCGGAAATAAACGCAAGGCCGGTTACCCAAGTTGGAATCGAGCGGCCGGACGTGAGAAAGTCCGACGAACTTTTCATGTAGCGCGCGAGCGTCCAGCCGATGCCGATGACGAAAGCGACGTATGCGAGGAGAATGGTGTAATCAACCCAGGCCAGATGAATTGGTTGCATAAGGATTTGCAAAATAATTAAACAGTCACCGCAACAATGTCAACGCCGGAAAATCAAAAATGCCTGACTAAAATTCTAAGCATGAATAAATTGCCAATTCAATTCCAATTGCGCTTCGCAAACAATTGTGATTTATTGTGCGACCAAATTATGCCGACAAAAATTGAAGAAAAAACTTTAGAACTTTGCGAGGTCATTGTTGCCCAACCGGAAATGGTTTCGATTCGCAAACGCATTGATGCGTTCATCGCCGACTCAAACGCGCGCAGCCAATATGAAGCGGTCAACAGCAAAGGACAGGCGCTTCATCATAAACAACATTCCGGCGAGCCGCTGAACGGAGAAGAAATTGCCGATTTCGAGAA
>JAJPKI010000017.1 GCA_021323835.1 Verrucomicrobiota bacterium
AAGATTCCCGCAGTCGCGGCGACTGCGGCAATTGAATTGACCATCCTTGACTTGGACTTTGCACCGCCTCAAGATTCCCGCAGTCGCGGCGACTGCGGCGGGTCGCCAACTTCGATATTGAGTGGCGCAGTGCCCGCCTCAAGATTCCCGCAGTCGCGGCGACTGCGGCATTTATCAATTCATCGGAGCGACGGCCGGATTTCCCCGCCTCAAGATTCCCGCAGTCGCGGCGACTGCGGCGTTTCCGGGTCGCGATTGTTCGCCTGAAAATCGCGCCGCCTCAAGATTCCCGCAGTCGCGGCGACTGCGGCGAAACTTTCAGGCAGGCCAGCAATAACAGAATTGGCCGCCTCAAGATTCCCGCAGTCGCGGCGACTGCGGCGAAGCGATGCGTGCCGGAAAAGTGGATTTGTTGACCCGCCTCAAGATTCCCGCAGTCGCGGCGACTGCGGCCGAACGAAGGGTGCTGGAATTGCAGTGGTTGCAGTCCGCCTCAAGATTCCCGCAGTCGCGGCGACTGCGGCACCCGCGCATCGCCGTAGACAGTTCCCCAAACGATACCGCCTCAAGATTCCCGCAGTCGCGGCGACTGCGGCCTAATACTCAAAATGTTGAGGGCGGATTTTCCGAGCCCGCCTCAAGATTCCCGCAGTCGCGGCGACTGCGGCTTTTCCTTTCGCGACGCCGTTGTGCATCGCTTCATTCCGCCTCAAGATTCCCGCAGTCGCGGCGACTGCGGCTTTCATTTTGGTCAAGTGCAGCCAACAATGCATTCCGCCTCAAGATTCCCGCAGTCGCGGCGACTGCGGCCGTCACACTGCTCGCGTCACCGATGAAGGCGAACCCCGCCTCAAGATTCCCGCAGTCGCGGCGACTGCGGCCGGCGCAAACCATTGCCGGTTACGTCACTTCGGTTGCCGCCTCAAGATTCCCGCAGTCGCGGCGACTGCGGCGCGCGAAATGTCATATACGCGAGCGTCGCCAAGCCCCGCCTCAAGATTCCCGCAGTCGCGGCGACTGCGGCGGCAAAACTCACGCTCAAATGTTGGAAGCCAAATTTCCGCCTCAAGATTCCCGCAGTCGCGGCGACTGCGGCCGTGTTCTTGCGCCAGAACGCCTGGGTGACAAACCGCCTCAAGATTCCCGCAGTCGCGGCGACTGCGGCACCAAGGCGTTCTGTTGTCACTCAAGTAGTGCAAGCCCGCCTCAAGATTCCCGCAGTCGCGGCGACTGCGGCAACGATTTTTTGCCACCGGATTTGTGTAAATACGACGCCCGCCTCAAGATTCCCGCAGTCGCGGCGACTGCGGCTGAACAAAAAAGAAATTGATTTTCAAAAGTGGCTGCCGCCTCAAGATTCCCGCAGTCGCGGCGACTGCGGCCTCAAGTCGGCAGAGCTCAAGTTGGCCTTCGCCGCCCGCCTCAAGATTCCCGCAGTCGCGGCGACTGCGGCCGCAGACTGCGGAAAACATTGTAACGGCCATTGCCGCCTCAAGATTCCCGCAGTCGCGGCGACTGCGGCACTGGCGTCCTGCAAATGCTGAATAAAGCGCAAGCCCGCCTCAAGATTCCCGCAGTCGCGGCGACTGCGGCTTTGGTCTTTATTGGAAGGCTGCATTTTTGCATCCGCCTCAAGATTCCCGCAGTCGCGGCGACTGCGGCTGAAGAAAATTGCCATTTGCTTTTTGACTCTTCCGTCCGCCTCAAGATTCCCGCAGTCGCGGCGACTGCGGCAAACACAAGCCGGAAACGAACCGGCTTGGTAAATGCCGCCTCAAGATTCCCGCAGTCGCGGCGACTGCGGCGTCGCTGAAATTTGCGCTTTTATTGGCATTTTGAACCGCCTCAAGATTCCCGCAGTCGCGGCGACTGCGGCTCGCTCCCCAGAACACCTTGAGAATCAACACCTGCCAACGCATTTTGCGAGTGCGAGGCAGGTTGGAGCGTTAATACATAATTGAAACGGGAAACATTCATGCCAATAGCCTGTTAATTCAGCGAATTTATTATGCGAGCGTCCGTGCAGGCCAGTGTCAGCACTGCCGCACTCGCATTGCATTCGCCAAAATAAGGCGCAGTCGTCGCGATTTCAATGAACCTTGTCAATCCCAATGGCGGAGGGATGATGGTCGGTGGCGCATGGCCGAGATTTATTCAACGCCCTTTAGAAAAGCTTGCAAGCCTGAAAATTAAATAATCGTCACTCGCGAACGGACTTCGTAGGGCAATCCCATCGCATCAATTATTAAACTCGCATCCTTTGAATTTGCACCAAGCGAGACAAACAACACTTGGTCTTCTTCGTGGTTCAACAAATCTTGAAGTTCTGCTTTAAGTTTTGCCAGACGCAAATCGTCCAGCGGACATTCAAAAACAGAGTATTGCAGTCGCACGCCAAAACTTTCCAGTGAACGCGCTACTTTTCGCAACCGTTTTGGGTCGCTAATGTCGTAGCTCACAAGATAACGCAGACGGCTCATCGCGTGATAAATCCGTGATACGTCAATGCCTCGCCACGCACGAACCGCCACAACTGCCGTGCCTGCACTTCGAGCATCCGTCGATATGCCATTTTGTAACTAAATTCCGGATGGCTCACTTCTGTATCCATCCGGCGAAACCATGCTTCCCAAAATGGCCGACGTCCTCGGTCATTCAGAAAAACCCCGTTCGCACTGTGTATGAAATCGTCCGGGCCGAGTTCACCGCGATTGATGAGACTGATTGCAACGCTGTCTGCAATCAGTGGGCGAAATTCTTCCATCAAATCCAATGCCAATGCCGGGCGCCCATAACGGGGCTGGTGCATGAATCCGAGAAATGGATCAAGCCCGACGGAATGACAAACACCTGTTAGTTCTTTTGCCAGCATTGAATAGCCGAGTGACAAAAGCGCGTTTATTGGATCACGTGGCGGACGGCGATTACGTCCGCGCCAGTCAAATTTCCAATCCGCACGCTGTTTCAACATGGATTCAAACTGCTCGAAGTAGAGCGCCGCCGCGCTGCCTTCGATGCCCATCAACGAAGTCAAGTCACGCGCTGATTCCGTGGAATCGCGAAAACTCCCCATTAAGTTCGCCACACGATCCGGCACATCGCCATTGCGCATGAGCATTACGCGCTGGTTATGAATTTTTGCACGGATGACTTCACGTGCCAGTTGCAAGCGCACACCCGGCAATTCAAACAGACGATATTGTCCCCGCCGCGCGTCCACGCCACTGGCGGGCAATCCGCGTAACAAACCGATGAACCGTCCTGCCGGTGAGAAATACGAAACATCTATTCCCAACTCCAAACATGTCTCGGCGGCTTGTGCAGTCATTTGCACTGCACCGAAGCAATAAATCGCCCGCACTTGCTGGCCGGGAACTTTGCGCGCATCTTCGCCTTTGACGCTGACGATCAATTCATCACCACGTTGACCAATTTGTGCGCCAGCTGTTTGCACGACCAGAACTTCACCATCATCGCCGCCGGGGCGGGGTGGCTGTAATGTTGGTTCTTTGTCAGTGGTTTCGGCGGCAAAATCCAGTGCTTCCAGAATTTGGCTGCGAACTGTGTCTTCTGATTGCCCGATAAAACCAAACTGAATCTGCGTATCATTTTCTACTGGTTTGCGTCGCTTCGCCCACCAAAGGGATTCATTCGGCAGACAAATGGGATAGGCCGAGCAATACAGACAACGTGCGTCATTTTTCAATGGCGGTGGGCAATGACCGCTGGCAGCAACCGCTCTCGCCTCTTCAATGGCCTTGCGAACTTTGGAAAATAATTCCTCACTGAATTCCACCGGCACGCGACGTTTATCCGCCGCGTAATAAATGGCTCCGCGAACTGCGTTGATCCCATGTTCCTTCAACAACATCGCGTGCGCGGCGACCTGTATGGCATCCGGTTCTTTGGCCACGCGATCTCCCTCTGAATCGCGACGGGCAGAGCCTTTCTTGTAATCAATGATCTCCGCGCCATCCGACGTGCCTTCAATAATGTCCACCACGCCAATGAGTCCGAGCGTCTCGCTTTGCAGTTGCAAGCTGCGGAGCTTTGCTCCTTCTGGAAGGTCGAGTTCTTTCGGGTCTTGAATCTTTGATGGCTTATCAACGTTCCGATGTAAATGAGAACCGGCGACGGTATCTGCATTTTCTTGAAAAATATTTTCAACCCATTGGAAATAAAACAGACGCGGGCAATAGATAAAGTTGTGAAGCCGACGCACCGGCAATGGCGGTTGTATTTCCAGTCCGCCTTGGTTTTGAACAGGAGCGTCGCTCATAGCCATCGTTTAACTTTTCCATTCGTCCGGCGGCTCGATTTTTAATGCGCGCAAACGCTGGGCGTTAATTTTTCTGATGCGTTCCCAGCAAAGCGTTTTAACCCTGTGCCAATAATCTTTTCCCTTTGCCGCACCAACACCACCTGACGTTACTTTTCTTCCATCAAAAGTCATCGGTAATTCATAACGGCATTTGTTTTCAATAGGCACAGAAATGTTGCCGCTAACTTCCACAGCCGCAAAAAGCCTTGGATGCTTTCCGCTTTCCAATTCTTCATCGCCACCCTTGTCATCTTCCGCGCTGATTTCATTTTCTTCATCAGCCTTTTTTCTTGCAGGGGTTTCGACGGTCTGCACCGCTGTTCCGTTAAGACTGCCACGCCAATTTTTTATTTCCAATTTTCCATCACCTTTTGCTTCCGTGCGAAGCACTGGAAAAATGTCCAATCGGTCGGGGTGAGCCATCGGCCGTAGGCCGATATTCACGGCAGCACCAATGTCAGCGTTCGCCTCCAAACCTTCTTTATTCGGAGCGTGCGGCATGACAGGGAAAAACGCTGGACCGCCGTCCATCGGAAGAATGAGCGTGGCCTTCGGATTGTTACAAAGGTTTAACTTTTCCGCCGCCAAACTAATCATTTTGGCGCGTTCGGTTGGTTGTTGTTTGCTGTCTTTTTCATCTTTCCATTTTTTCCACGGATATTCTTTTTCAAAACTTTTGGCAACTTGGGCGCAGCGGATACCTGGAACACCGGTGCGGGAGCAGAAGCGGGAAGAAAAACGTGCATCCACTGTAATGATTTGAACACGAAAAATCTGCGCCATGTCTTGCAATTTACCGATGATGGCGCGGTGACTCCATTCCATCAGTTGGCTATTTTCATAGCGTGAGCGGTCTTGGCTGGTTCGGTATCGGCTCAAATCCTCTAACACGATTGCAGCAACTCGCGGCTTCTTTTGTTTATAGCGGCCATGAAGGTCTCGCTCTGATTTCAATTCCCATTTTGATTTTCCATCAATACTAACCTCGGCTGGACTCATCAGTTCCAAGCCCAAAGCTTCTGCCAGTATCATATGCGCGGTTTGATTTACCCGTTGATCTCGCAATTCGTTGATTTTATCAATGAACGCTTGTGCAGGCTCGTGATTCCTATCTCCGAGTTTCACAGGAGACGGTTCTATTCCATTGTCTTTTTCCGTGTAAAATCGGCGTTCCAATTTTGCAAGACTCTGACAACATTGCCGGAAATCCTGCATCAAGCAGATGCGTTTCATGTTCAAGCCACGCATACCGTGGATGAATCGTTTTGGCGTGCTGCTGTTTTCATCGCGTTCAAGAAATGACTGCACGATGTTTCCGTCTTTATCGTGAGTGCAGTTATTCCACTTCCATCGCTTGTTTTCCAACGGCCAAACAAAATGTGCCACTTGTCCGATCAAACTATTTTCACCCGCAAAAGTGCGCATGATGTTTTGCAGCTCGTTATCCGCAGCTTTAGCAAGTGCATTCCAATTCCACTTGTTCGTATTGTTTGATGCCAATTCCTTCTTCAAATCTGATTGTGCTGCCTTTTGTGCATCCTTGCGCTTTTTGGCTTTTCCTTTTTCCTCTTTGGAGTGTCCGCTTTTGACTTTTGAAAACAACGGATATGATTCTCCATCGTGCTTGTATGTCTGCATTGACCAGATTTCATCCGTTGCGAGAGTCAGCCGCAGTTCGCGCATGAAATTTTCCTCGGTTTCATCCGGCTTGTCTTCTTTGGGAATGAAAGCGAGCGATACAATTGCGTTAAAACGCTGCTCGCCCCGAAATTGTTTTAGTTCATCGCCAGTAAGAACTTTGTATTCGTGGCCGATTTTCTTTTTCGTTCCGCTAATTTGCCAACGGAGTTTGAATAGAAACCGAATCCGTCCAAGTAACCGGCTCAAGCGATAAACGAGATGACCGCCCAAATCTGGAAAGAACTTCAGATCTGCCGGATCGTCAGGAATCGGAAATCGCTTTGTGGCTGCAAAAACAGTTCCAGCGAGTTGCGCAAACTCTGCGCGTTCAATTTCTGAAGCAATCCGACCTCGGCTGCCACATTTTTCAAGTTCAGGCGCGTCACCAAATCCCTTGTGCTTGTCCTTCCGCCAGATTTTTGCGTCTTCACCTTGCAAACGGAATGTGCCGAAATCGTGAGCATCAAAGACAATTTCTTGAGGATGCTCGGCGGATGAAATTGTGCGCTGATTCGGGCGGTCACTATCTCGCCCGATTTTTACCAGTCCACGACACCATGCCCCCGCGTAACGAACACCCAAATCCACCGATAAAATGTGAAATGGTTCAAATTTATCAGCGCACCAGATTTTCTTCGGGTTAAATTTGGCGTCCACTTCTTCAATTTCATTGCCGATAGTCGGCGCAACTTCTTCCGTCTTTTTCTTTTCAGTCTTTGCGTCAATCGGCCAGCGGAAATTTAGGCCGATCCATTTTCCACTTTTCTTAACGATGCGGATGGATTTCTCTCCGTCAATTTTTACGACATCACCAACAAGTTTTTTCTGCATTTCTGGTTCAAGTTTGAAGGAAAACATGAAATGCCAGCAACCATCCTTGTCAGCCGGTAGAAGCGATGCCGACGATTCCAAAGGCTTTTTATTTCCAGGCTTATGGAACGAAAGCGTTTCTTTTCCGTTAACCGCAACCAGTGGCGGAGCAAATTCTGCCTCAACGGTATTCCCCTCGGCGTTGGCGATGCGGTCGCGCTTGAATCGGCGGTAACTAATTGTGAGCGGATAGAGAGGATTCCCCGCATCGTCCGTGAGTTTTACGGCAGTATCGGATTCTACATTTGCTGCCTTTTTCATTTTAGGCGGCGTGGCGTTTGTTTGGACAAGTTTTATTTCCCGGCCTTCCGCCTCACGGTCAAACAAATCCAGTTTGGGCGTTGGCTCGACTTGAATATCGAAATCCAAAGGCCGGAAACTCGTTTTTCTATGACGGTTTTTCGTGCTGGGCCAAGTGAAAGCGATAGGCTTTGCTTGACCTTTTTCTTTATCCCAAATTTTCCCCAATTCTTCTTTGGCCTCGCCGTAAAGCACCCACCAACGCACAAAATTTTTCGGATGATGCGGTTGCATATCGCTCCACCTGTCCAGCCATAACGGATGAAATTCTTCTTCGCAAAGTTCTTTGAAGAGCGCTCCGCTACCAAAGCCGCCGCCACTTCCTTCGCGGGCTGTTTCAATCGCGGCAAGCAATTTGTCTTCGTCAATCTGCTCGCTATCCTTTTTTGCAATCCGCAAAAAATCTTGCCGGAGGTCTGCCCAGCCACCGATAGTTGCGCGGCGCATTCCGTAGCCGATAGCTCCACCCAATTTGCCGAGAAGTTTTTCCATCAAAGCCTCGCGCGGGTCGCCCTGAATTTCCAATTTTAGCGCGTCAACTTTTTGCTTTCTTTCGGCTTTCAATTTTTCCCGCTCGTCTGTCCGAAGTGTGTATTTGAATACTTCTTCAGCGGCGCGCTTAAAAGCCGACTTGTCGAAAGTCGTCCAAACCGCTGATTCGCCTATTTTTGGTTTCAAACCAAGCAAATTTGTGAAGAAGGGAAAAGCGTGACCGTATTCTTTACGAACATCTCCCAAAGCATCTGTAGAATCCGTCTCCTTTCGCTTTTTGATGTTTTCATAAAGTTGGCGTCTTGTTTGTGGTGATGGGGCAAACTTATATCGCAGGCAGAGCCAATACGTGCCGCTGGGTTTGAAGCTTGAACTGGCGGCTGTGTAAGCAAAGCTCGCGCGCCGCGCGGCGTCATTGCCTATTTCAAAAAGTTTGGCGGCTTCTTTGTCAAATTTAACCTGCGGTGTTGTGTCATCTTTCGGACTGGCGTATCGAGTTAGGGCATCGGCAACTGTCGCTGGCGGTTTTTCCCAGATTGAATTTTTATTGTCGGGGTCTGTGACCGCAAATGCTTTGCCATAATCTTTTAACGCAGCTTCGCCTCGGAAGATTTTGGCTGGCGTATTGAAGCAGTGATCCAATTTCAGTTCTGCTGAAAATTTAGCGTCATCAAAATCAGATCGAACGGTCGGTTCGATGGCAGATTTCAGTATGTCAGCGATTTTCAACCAATAAGCATTATTGTTGGCAATAACTTTTGCTCCGCCTTGCTTTGAATCAGGAAAGGCAAGGCGCTGCAACCAGTTGTTCGCAAATTTTGCCATGTCAGACAACGAAGCCTTTTGCTTGGCATCTTTTCCTTTGCCTTGCTTTTTGGTTTGAGTCGCTGTCTTCCCAATCTGCTTGTAGATTTTCACCAGCGAAGAAATATCGTCTGCAAGTTTTTTGCCAGTGGGAGATTTTGCATAAACGAGTTCCAATAATTTTTCTGTTGGTTGGTCGCCAAGTTTGGTCTGCCCAAAATATTTTGCTCCCAATTGCCGCGCGATAATTTCCGTTCCTTCCAACATTGTCGGGGAATATAGAAACTCCCACATTCGGTTGATCGGCTCTCCGTTTTCTCGCTCGTTTTTGACCAGCCCAATCAGGCAAAGAATGTAATAGCACACGGCGTCTTGAAACAATTCATGCGTGATTTTAAGGGCGCGACAAGTGTTCTCGTGGTGAAGCCTGAATTCCTTGCTCGTCTTAGCGGCTTTTCGTGTCTTGTGATTTGCCGCCGTTTCTTCAACCAAAACTTCGTAGCTGCGATAAATAGCACCCATGAGAATTAGATTTTGATTTTTTTGTTTTTACGCTTCTGCTTGTGTGGCTAACCCAACGGTTAGCAAAATATTTTGATCTCGTCACGTCAGATCAATACGAACCAAGCCGCCACCCAGGGCAAAATAGATCCAAAGCGAATCCGATTTCATTTTCATCGCGGCCAGAGCCTGACGGTAGCAATCCAATTGACCGGAATAGCCCAAGGCTTTCGCTTTCCAATCAGCTTTCTGACCTTGAAACGATTTGTAGTCTATGACCACCCAGCCATTGGCGGTTTCCAAGAGCAGATCAATAAATCCCGATACCGATTGTCCGGCCGGATTTCGAAATAAGAACGGGACTTCCACCAAGATTTGTTTCGGTTTGAATTTCTTCTCCACGTCTTCTCGAAACACGTCAACCGCTCGCAAAACATCTTCCAGCCAGACCGACTGGTCACAGCCAAATTCTTTTAGAATTCGTTCTGCTGTCGCTGCTCTTTTGGGATGATTGGGATGGGTAAACTCAGCCGCAAATATGGCGTGAATGGCATCACCCAAATCAGTGTCTTCGTCGAAGCGCCTTGAGATTTGAATGGGTGATCCAAACGTGATGATTTCAACCACCTTTGCCGAGGCAATCGGGGCTTGAGCGGAAGGAATAATCTGCGCCGGCAATTTTGGAGTCCGGTTCATGCGTTGCGGAAACCACTGATACTCGGTGTCAG